>NZ_JAMYQZ010000142.1:0-8971 GCF_040321145.1 Mesorhizobium sp. M0514 | reverse complement strand
TGCCATGATCGACGTGGCCAATCGTGCCAATGTTCACATGAGGCTTGTTACGCTCGAATTTACCTTTTGCCATAGTCTCTTTCCTTGGACGGCCTTGACCTTCAGTTCAGTCGAATGCGGGGCGATTAGCGACTACGGCCGAAAAACACAAGTGCCTTGTGGCCGGGTGCGCTGTCCACTCGGTCTCAACCGATGATCCGATTGCGGGGATGTGGCGCTGATATAGGAACGCGCGAGCGGAAATGAAATGGGGGCTGCGGGCTCCAGCACCTGTTTGCTATTCCCGCCCATGTCCTGTCCCGCCCATGTCCTGGCCTTTGCCTGCCGGATTTCCAGCCGGCGCCTGGCCCATTGCCGCTGCGGCGGCGGTCTGATTTGGTTGCCCCATGCAATTCATACCGACCTCCATACGCGGCCCGCTGTTCATGATCGTTTCGACGGGGTCGTACCTCGTCAACGACACGATGATGAAGCTCGCCACAGCGGGATTGCCGTCCTATGAAGTGCTGTTCCTGCGCGGGGTCGCGGCCACGCTATGGGGCATGCCGCTGCTGTTCCTGCTGGGCTATCGCAGGCAGATCCCTTTGATCTTCGACAAACGCGTGCTGCGCCGCAACCTGCTCGAGCTGGCGGCCATCCTTTGCTACGTCGTGGCGCTGGCCAACATGCAGATCGCCGATTCGACCGCGCTCGGGCAGATCACCCCGCTTTTGATGCTGGTCGGCTCCTCCATCCTGTTCGGCGAACGGATCGGCGGCGTGCGCATGGCGCTGATCGGGCTCGGCTTCATCGGTGCGCTTATGGTGGCCCAGCCGACCATGCAGGGCATCTCGGTCTATGCGTTGCTGGCGCTCGGCAACGCGGCATTGGCGGCGGCACGCGATCTTGCCGGCAGGCGGGTCGCGGCCGAGGTGCCGGGCATGATCGTCGCCATTTCCGCCGTCGTGGTGGTGCTGATCGGCGCGGGCGCCGCGCATCTCGTTTCCGAGCGCTGGGTGATGCCGGAAGCCCGGCACCTGCTGCTCATGGCCGGCGCCGGATTCTTCCTGATCTTCGGCCATTTCTTCATCTTCATGGCCTATCGCGTCGGTCCGACCGGCATCGTGGCGCCGTTCTACTACTGTTTCACCGTCTGGGCGGTCATCTCAGGCGTGCTGGTGTTCGGGCAGTTCCCGAATGCCCTGGCGGTCTGCGGCATCCTGCTGGTGGTCGCGAGCGGGCTGACCATCGTCTCGCTCGATGAACGCAAACGAAGGCTGACCGTCGTCGCCTGACCTTCAAGTCAACGCGTCGAAGCAGGTTCGGCCGTCCTGCGGTCAACCAGTCGGCAGACTGGCGCCTAAAGCGTTCGCTTGCGGGAGAACTGGTGATAGGCCCACAGCACGACCACCGCGCCGATGACGGCGACGATCAGGCTCCAGATGTTGAGGCCGGTCACACCCGTGGCGCCAAAGGCGCTGAAGATCAGCCCTCCGACGATGGCGCCGACAATGCCGAGCACGATATCCATGATCAGGCCCTGGCCGGTCTTGTTGACGATCTTGCTGCCGATAAAGCCGGCGATGACGCCGAGGATGATCCAGCTGATGATGCCCATTTTTCCTCTCCATTCCCCCGCCGGCCGATCATGGTCACATGATTGTCCAAAAGCTCAAGCCAACTTGAATTTCCGCCCGCATGCTCCATTGTAGCCGGCGGGACGGGCTTGGTCGTTATGGAGGATTGACCTATGGGACTTTTTGACAACGCCGTACCTGGCGGCAACATCACCAAACCGCTGATGATCGCGCTCGGCGCGCTGCTGGTGGGAAAGATGCTGAGCGGCAGAAGCGCCGAACAGACGAGTGCCGAAGAGACGGGCGAGCCCGCCCAGCCTCAAACGCCAGCCCCCACCGGAACCACGGCCTCAGGGGATGGCGGCCTGCTTGGCGGACTGGGCGGACTGCTCGACAAGCTCAAGACTGCCGGCCAAGGCAATGTCGCTGACTCCTGGGTCGGCACCGGACAGAACCAGCCGATCAACGCCAATGATCTCGGCAAGGCGATCGGCCCGCAGGTCATTCGAGAGATCGCGCAAAGGACCGGACTGGACGAGCAGGAGTTGCTCAAGCAATTGTCCACAGCCCTGCCCGGCATTGTCGACAGACTGACGCCGAACGGACAGGTGCCGCAGCAACACCAGGTCGCGTCCGCCTTCAACAGCTAGACTTCTGCGCCTGCATCACGCGCAAACACGCCCGGCACCGCCTTGCGGCTGTCGGGCGTTGCTGCGACCAGCGCCGCGAACCGCCTGGCAGTCGACGCATCGACCGGCGTGTAGACGGAAACCGAGAAATCACTGTCGCGGCCGCCCGGCTGCAGCGTGGCGAAATCGAACGACATCGCGCCGGCGACAGGGTGCCGGATGGATTTCCGCCAGATCGGTGGCTCGGCGATGTCGCGGCTATTCCAGCACGTGGCGAACGCTTCGCTTGCCGCTTCCAGTGACGAAACCAGCGCAGCCAGCACCGGATCGCGAGTCATGGCGACAGTGGCAAGCCGGAACTGCGCCGCCGCCGAGCGCGAAACCTCCGGCCAGTCGACAAAGCGCTGCCGCCATTCCAGGTCGAGAAACAGCCGGGCGAGCAGGCTGCCGGACCACTCATCATCCGTCTCGAAATCCCCAAGCAGCACCGCCGCCGGATGGTTACAGGCGACGACCTGCCAGTAGCGATTGACGACATATGCCGGGTGCGGCGCCAGCCCGTCGAGCAGGCTGAGCAACGGCGCGCTGGGCAGGCCTTGCTCGCCGAGCCGGTTTCGCCAGTCGAGATCGGGCCGCGCCAATTGGAACAGATAAGCCTGCTCGGATCGGCTCAGCTTCAGCACCCGCGCCAGCGAGCGAAGCACCTGCGGCGATGCGTTCACCTCCCGCCCCTGCTCGAGCCAGGTGTACCAGGTGGTGCTGATCCCCGCCTCGGCGGCGACCTCTTCGCGCCTGAGGCCCGGTGCCCGGCGGCGGCCATTGGCGCCATCGATCCGCGGCAACCGGTCCCGCCGCTCGCGCAGGAAGCGGGCAAGCTCGTCGTGCCGTGGGCCGTCGTATGGCATGCAGTCACTTCCGATACCAGTATAAGCTATAGTCTTGTACTACTTTAAAGGAAAGCTAGGTTGCGGGCGATCGCAACATCAGCCCACGGGACTTCGACAATGAACGCGCTCAATGAAATCCGTCAGATCGACTACACCGTCATCTTCGCCCGCGACATGGCCGCCATGCGGCACTTCTACGGGGATGTGATGGAATTTGATCTGCAGCGCGAACTCGGCGACAGGTGGATCGAATATCGGGTCGGCCCAAACACGCTGGCCTTGACCAGCCTCGGCATGATGTTCAATGACACGCCGCAGCAGCGGGATGCGCTGTCGCTTCAGCTGGCATTCCGGGTGGCGCCGGAGATGGTCGCTGCTTGCGCCGAGGCGCTTCAGGCCAAGGGCGTGCAGCCGGTCCTGCCGCTCACCGACCAGGAATGGGGCCACAGGACAGTGTTCTTCCGCGATCCGGACGGCAACGTTGTCGAGATATTCGCTGAGATCTGATGCGGAGTGGGGATATTTGGAGCGGGTAGCGGGAATCGAACCCGCATATTCAGCTTGGAAGGCTGCTGCTCTACCACTGAGCTATACCCGCATCGTCCTCAAGGTTCGCGGGCTGGCAGTGGTGGAGAGGGTTGGATTCGAACCAACGTAAGCTAAGCTAACGGATTTACAGTCCGTCCCCTTTAACCACTCGGGCACCTCTCCAGCCTGCCGTCGAAGCCTTGCAACGAGGCATTCTCGCCGATCAGGTCGAAACCAGGGTTTTGTCCGAAATCAGCGAAGCGCCTTATGGCGGCAAGGCCAGTGGGTGTCAACCGCACCGCAAGGCAAAATGCGCTGATTTTGACAGCCTGCCCGGCAAGCCGGCTTTCTGCCTGTATCCACAGCCCGGCGACGCGGCTATAGAAGCCGGCCATGAGCAATGACAACACGCCCAAGACCGCCAAAGACACCCATTACGCCAAGCTGCGTCGCGCCCATCGCGACGAGAAGGCTGGCGGCGCGCCCGCCTTCCGGCCGCGCCAGCCGGTGCCGCCGGGCGAAAACGCCGCCGACGGGCTGGTCAGGCTCTATGGCCTGCACACGGTGCGGGCGGCGCTCGACAATCCGCGGCGGAAGATCCGTAAAATGCTGGTGACGCGCAATGCCGCCGAGCGGCTGGCGATCGCCGACCTCGCCGCTTTGCCGTTCAAGGCCGAACTCGTCGAGCCCAAGGAGATCGAGAAGATCACCGGTTCGGATGCCGTGCATCAGGGCGTGCTGATCGAAGCCGAACCGTTGAAGCCGAAACGCCTCGACACGCTCGGCGACACGAAACTGGTGCTGGTACTCGACCAGGTCACCGACCCGCACAATGTCGGCGCCATATTGCGCTCGGCGGTCGCCTTCGGCGCCGGCGCACTGATCACCACGGCCCGCCACAGCCCGCAGGAATCCGGCGTGCTGGCCAAATCCGCCTCCGGCGCACTGGAGCATATCGACCAGATCGAGGTGAAGAACCTGGCCGACGCGCTGGGACAGTTGCACGATGCCGGCTTCCAGACCATCGGCCTCGATTCGGACGGGCCGGCCGAACTCGAAACGGGTTTTTCAGGCGAGAAGATCGCGCTGGTGCTCGGCGCCGAAGGCAAGGGCCTGCGCCAGAAGACGCGCGAGACGGTGACGACACTCGCCCGCCTCGACATGCCCGGCGCCATCCGCTCGCTCAACGTGTCGAACGCCGCGGCGGTGAGCCTTTATGCGGCACGGAAGTTCCTTGGAAAGTGAATAGTGAATGCTGAATGGAAAGCGTTCTTACCGTCACCGTTCACTATTCACCCACTTCATGCCCCGCCATCCGCTCCAGCGCGCGAACCAGCGCCGAATGATCCTCCTTCGCCCCGCCATTGGCGGCGCAGGAATTGAACAGCTGCTGCGTGGTCGACGTATTGGGCAGCGAGACACCGAGTGCCTTGGCGCCTTCCAGCGCCAGGTTGAGATCCTTCTGGTGCAGTTCGATGCGGAAGCCCGGCGCGAAGGTGCGCTTTATCATGCGCTCGCCATGCACCTCGAGGATGCGCGATGCCGCCAGCCCGCCCATCAGCGCCTGCCGGACCTTGGCGGGGTCGGCGCCGGCTTTTGAGGCAAAGACCAGCGCCTCGGCGACCGCCTCGATGGTCAGGGCCACGACGATCTGGTTGGCAACCTTGGTGGTCTGGCCGACGCCGTTCGGGCCGACAAGCGTGATGTTCTTGCCCATCTTTTCGAACACGGGCTTGGCTCGCTCGAACGCCTTGTCCTCGCCGCCAACCATGATGGTCAGCGACGCCGCCTTTGCGCCGACCTCGCCGCCCGACACCGGCGAGTCGAGATAGTCGCAGCCGAGATCGTTGATCTTTTTGGCAAAGGTCTTGGTCTCGATCGGCGAGATCGAGCTCATGTCGATGACCAGCTTGCCCTTGCTCAGGCCGGAAGCGACACCATTGTCGCCGAACAGCACGTCGGCTACCTGCGGCGTGTCTGGGACCATTGTGATGATGATATCCGCGGCCTTGGCCACTGCCGCGTGGCCGGTGATGCTTCTCAAGCCCTTGGCGACGAGATCGGCCGGCGGCTTCGAGCGGTGGTCGCTGGCGACGACGGTGTAGCCGGCATCGAGCAGATGCCCCGCCATCGGCGCGCCCATGATGCCGAGGCCGATGAAGCCGATGGTTTCCATTGTTGTCTCCTTTGTTGAGGCTGAGTTCCTTCGCGCCCCCCTCTGGCCTGCCGGCCAATCTCCCCCACTTGTGGGGAGATTGGCAGTTTCGGCGCCTCGCTCATCCTGCAATGTTGGGGAGCGAAAGCCGGGATGACGTCCGATCTCCCCCCTCGTGGGGGAGATGTCCGGCAGGACAGAGGGGGCGCGAAGGAACGCGAGTTCGACTGCGCCTAAGCCGCGGCACTCCCCTGCCCGTTAAGCTCCCGAAACCACCCCAGCCCAGCCTCCGTCCCCGCCTTCGGTTTGTATTCCGCTCCAACCCAGCCGGCATAACCGATCCTGTCGATATGCTCGTAGAGGAAGGGATAATTGATCTCGCCCGTCCCCGGCTCGTGACGGCCGGGATTGTCCGCAAGCTGGATATGCGCGATGCGGCCGAGGTTGGCCTCGATGGTACGGGCGAGATCCCCCTCCATGATCTGCATGTGATAGATGTCGTATTGCAGGAACAGGTTCTTCGAACCGACGCGCTCGATCAGCGCCAGCGCCTGCTCCGAATAGTTCAGGAAAAAACCCGGTATGTCGCGCGTGTTGATCGGCTCGATCAAAAGCCGGATGCCGGCCTGCTCCAGTTTCTCGGCTGCAAACGCGAGGTTCTCGGCTAAAGTATTTTCCAGCACCGAACGATCCACGCCCTGCGGCGCGATGCCGGCGAGGCAATTGACCTGCTCGCAGCCGAGCGCATGGGCATAGCTGATCGCCTTGGCGATGCCTTGCCGGAATTCCGGCGCGCGGTCGGGCAAAACCGCGATGCCGCGCTCGCCCTTGCCCCAGTCGCCGGCCGGGAGGTTGAACAGCACCTGTGTCAGGCCGTTCTTCTTCAGCCGGGCCGCGACCACGTCAGGCGTATGATCATAGGGGCCGATATATTCGACGCCCTTGAAGCCGGCGCGGGCTGCGGCATCGAAGCGATCGAGGAACTCATGCTCGCCAAAGAGCATCGACAGATTGGCTGAAAAACGCGGCATTCTTTTTCTCCTTCTTCTGCTTGGCCCTAGGCGTGTTGAGATTCAGGTCAGGCAGAGTCGAAAACGGTGACTTTCGAGAACCGGAGCGGAACGTACTTTCTGTACGTGAGCACCGGAAGCGCAGGAAGGCGCCGTTTGCAGGCCTGTCTCACCTGAATATCGGCGCGCCTAATCGAGCAACACAATCGCCGTCGGCGCATCCTCCTGGCTTTCGGCAAGGTCCTCGAATTCGGTGATCTTGTCGATTTCCGTGCCCATGGAAATGTTGGTGACGCGCTCGAGGATGAATTCGAGCACCACCGGCACCTGGTATTCCTTCATCAGCCGCTGCGCTTCCTTGAACGCGCCGGCGAACTCTTCCGGTTTGCGCACCCGGACCGCCTTGCAGCCCATTGCTTCTGCGACCGCGACATGGTCGACGCCGTAGCCGGCCTCCGGATCGATGGCGCGGTTGACGTTCTCGAAGGCCAGGCTCACCTCGAAATCCATCGCAAAACCGCGCTGCGCCTGGCGGATCAGGCCGAGATAGGCATTGTTCACGACGACATGGATATACGGCAGTTTGTGCTGTGCGCCGGCCGCCAGTTCCTCGATCATGAACTGGAAGTCGTAGTCGCCCGACAGCGCCACGATGGCGCGATCCGGATCGGCGGCGCGCACGCCAAGCGCTGCCGGCAGCGTCCAGCCGAGCGGGCCGGCCTGGCCGCAATTGATCCAGTTGCGCGGCTTGTAGACATGCAGGAACTGCGCCCCGGCGATCTGCGAGAGGCCGATCGTGGTGACGTAGGTGGTGTCACGGCCGAACGCCTTGTTCATCTCCTCATAGACGCGCTGCGGCTTCAGCGGCACCTGCTCGAAATGCGTCTTGCGCTTCATCGTCTTCTTGCGGGTCTGGCATTCCTTCGCCCAGCCCGACCAGTCGCGCAGCTTTCCTGCCGTCTTCCATTCGGTGGCGACGTCGAGCAGCATCTTCAGTGCCGCACCGGCGTCCGAGACGACGCCGAGATCCGGCGCGAACACCCGGCCGATCTGGGTCGGTTCGATGTCGACATGGATGAATTTCTTGCCCTTGGTGTAGACATCGACCGAACCGGTGTGGCGGTTGGCCCAGCGATTGCCGATGCCAAAGACGAAATCGGCTTCCAGCATGGTCGCATTGCCGTAGCGGTGCGAGGTCTGCAGCCCGCACATGCCGGCCATCAGCCGGTGATCGTCGGGGATCGTGCCCCAGCCCATCAATGTCGGTATGACCGGCACGCCCGTTATCTCGGCGAATTCGATCAACAGATCCGACGCATCGGCGTTGATGATGCCGCCGCCGGCGACGATCAGCGGCTTTTCCGCGGCATTGAGCATCGCCAAGGCCTTTTCGGCCTGGGCGCGCGACATTGCCGGCTTGAACGGGACAAGCGGCACGTAGGCATCGATATCGAATTCGATCTCGGCCAGTTGCACATCGACCGGCAGGTCGATCAGCACCGGACCAGGCCGCGACGAGCGCATCAGGTGAAACGCCTTCTGCAGCGCCATCGGCACGAGATAGGGCTCCATGACCGTGACCGCCCATTTGGCGACGGGTACGGCTATGGCGGCGATATCGACCGCCTGGAAATCCTCCTTGTTGAGCCGTGCCCGCGGCGCCTGACCGGTGATGCACAGGATCGGGACGGAGTCCGCCGCCGCCGAATAAAGCCCGGTGATCATGTCGGTACCGGCGGGGCCGGATGTGCCGATGCAAAGCCCGATATTGCCCGCCTTGGCCCTCGTATAACCTTCGGCCATGTGCGAGGCCGCCTCGACATGCCGCGCCAGGATGTGGCGGATCGAGCCCCTAGCCTTCAGCGCCGAATAGAACGGATTGATCGCCGCGCCCGGCACGCCGAAGCCGCAGGAAATGCCTTCCTTTTCGAGAACGAGAACCGCTGCATCGACAGCGCGCATCCTGGCCATGTCCAGCCTCCTCAAAATTGTTGGTTGGTTGACAATGCCAGTGTCGTTTTCATTTTTCAATTTTTTCAGAATAATTTTTCATTTCGAGAAAACCCCTTCTATACACTGATTCCACTGGCTTTTTCGTTTTCCATGAATCCGGCCATCGAAATCGATGAAAAAGTTTTTCATTGCGATTTCGGCGAAACCGGCGACAATGCCGCCATGGAAACCAGCGAAAAACGCCAGCGCGGCC
>NZ_JAMYQZ010000141.1:0-9138 GCF_040321145.1 Mesorhizobium sp. M0514 | reverse complement strand
TGGGGTCCAAAGAAGATCGTGGCACGGCTCAGGCGCACGGCTCCCGAGTTCATGTGGCCTTCAGCCTCGACGGTCGGCGCGATCCTTGCGCGGCATGGGCTTGTCCGCGCCCGCAAGCGACCCCGCCTGCGGGCCTGCGGCAATGGACCCTGGCCACAGCCGCAAGAACCGAACGCGGTGTGGACTGGCGATCACAAGGGCTGGTTCCGGACCCGCGACGGCTGGCGTTGCGAACCCTTGACGGTGATGGATGCGTCGAGCCGCTATCTTCTGGCGCTCGAAGCGACGGGGTCGACGGCCGATAGCGAAGCCTGGCCGGTGTTTGAGCGGCTGTTTGAAGAGCATGGCCTGCCGGATCGCTTCAGAAGCGACAATGGCCCGCCCTTCGCATCAGCCGGCGTCACCGGGCTGACGCCGCTTGTCGTGCGCTTCATCAAGCTCGGCATCACCCTGGAGCGGATCGCACCCGGCAGGCCACAGCAGAACGGACGTCACGAGCGCTTTCACCTGACCATGCTGCGCCGCGCCAACCAATCCGCTTGGCGCTGCGGCCGACGCATAGGGGAGAGAAGTGTCACCTATGTATCCGGTTCAAAGTGTTACCCATCTATCGGCTGGACACCGGCAGGCGGATGAGGGGCAGCGCCAACGCCTGCAAATTGTAGTTCGATGCTGAACCGATTGTCAGAAGGCGCCAACTGCTAAGGCCGTTCGCCAATCGCCTGCATGCGTGCTGCCCCTCATTGTCCTGCCGGACATTTCTCCCCGTATAGAGACGGGGAGAAAGGGCAGCTTCAACGCTGCCGTCAGTCCTTCTTCACTGCCGCGACACGCAGCGACAGATCACGCAACTGCTGCGGCGACGCTTCCGAAGGCGCGTTCATCAACAAATCGTAGGCCTGCTGGTTCATCGGGAACATGGTGATCTCGCGCAGGTTCTTGGCCCCGACCAGCAGCATGACCACGCGGTCGACACCGGCCGCCATGCCGCCATGCGGCGGCGCGCCATACTGGAAGGCGCGATAGAGGCCGCCGAAGCGCTCCTCGACCGTGGCGCGGTCCAGCCCGACCGTCTCGAACGCCTTGACCATGGTCTCGGGCAAATGGTTGCGGATACCGCCCGAAGCGATCTCGAAGCCGTTGCAGACCATGTCGTACTGGAAGGCCTTGATGCCGAGCAGGTCGTCGCCGTTGAGCGCGTCGATACCGCCTTGCGGCATCGAGAACGGGTTGTGGGCGAAGTCGATCTTCTTCTCCTCCTCGCTCCATTCGAAGAACGGGAAGTCGACGATCCAGCACAATTCGAAGCGCTCGCGGTCGACAAGGTTCAGTTCTTCGCCGGCACGCGTACGCGCGGCACCGGCGAAGGTGACGAACTTCTTCGGATCGCCGGCGACGAAGAAGGCGGCGTCGCCATCGGCAAGGCCGAGCTGCTGGCGGATCGCCTCGGTGCGCTCCTCGCCGATGTTCTTGGCCAGCGGACCGGCGCCTTCGAGCTTGTCGCCTTCCTTGCGCCAGAAGATGTAACCCAGTCCCGGCTGGCCCTCGCCCTGCGCCCACGAGTTCATGCGGTCGCAGAAGGCGCGGCTGCCGCCGGTCTTGGCCGGAATGCCCCACACTTCGGCCTTCGGATCGTTGGCCAGGATGTTGGCGAAGACCTTGAAGCCGGAATCGCGGAAATGGTCGGAGACGGCCTGCATCTCGATCGGGTTGCGCAGATCCGGCTTGTCGGAGCCATATTTGCGCATCGCGACATCGTAAGGAATGCGCTGGAATGTCTGCGTCACCGGCTTGCCGTTGGCGAAGGTCTCGAAGACGCCGCGCATCACCGGTTCCATGGTCGACAGCACGTCGTCCTGCTCGACGAAGCTCATTTCGAGGTCGAGCTGGTAGAATTCGCCGGGCAGACGGTCGGCGCGCGGGTCCTCGTCGCGGAAGCAGGGCGCGATCTGGAAATAGCGGTCGAAGCCCGAAACCATGATCAGCTGCTTGTACTGTTGCGGCGCCTGCGGCAGCGCGTAGAAGGTGCCGGGATGGATGCGCGACGGCACCAGGAAGTCGCGCGCGCCTTCCGGCGACGATGCCGTCAGGATCGGCGTCGAGAATTCGGTGAAGCCGACATCGGTCATGCGCTTGCGCATCTCGGCGATAATCTTGGTGCGCGACACGATGTTCCTGTGCAGCGTCTCGCGGCGCAGGTCGAGGAAGCGATACTTCAGGCGGATGTCTTCGGGATAGTCCGGCTCGCCGAACACCGGCAGCGGCAATTCCTTGGCTGCCGACAGCACCTCGATCTCGCGGGCAAAGATCTCGATCTCGCCGGTCGGCAGGTTGGCGTTGGTGGTGTCCGGCAAGCGCGCCTTGACCTCGCCGTCGACGCGGATCACCCATTCGCCACGCAGCGTCTCGGCGACCTTGAAGGCGGGCGAATCCGGATCGGCGACGATCTGGGTCAAGCCGTAATGGTCGCGCAGATCGATGAAGAGCAGGCCGCCATGGTCGCGCACGCGATGAACCCAGCCCGACAGGCGAACCGAAGAGCCGACATCGCTCTTTCTCAACTGGGCACAGGTGTGGCTGCGGTAACGATGCATTGTCATGGCAAAATTCCGGGGTGCTGGGTTGTGGCCCGAGCATCAAAGCCCGGTCCAAAATTTGCGCGAAAAGCGCATGGGAGGCCGGATTTGTCAAGGCAAGCCGGGCGATCGGGCGCCATCGCGGTAGACGGATCCGGCGAAGTTTTCCGCAGGTAGCTGCCAGGGGCCTCTAAAACTCTCGCAGGGTTGCTAATGAGTGGCTAGGCTGCCGCATGCCATATTGTCTTCTCGCGACACGCTGATTCCACTAACATTGATGCTGGCTGGCCGTGGCGGTATCGTCTTGGCGATTCATTCGAACAAATCGGCTTCATCAATGACTCACATCAACGTGGGCGTCGACTCTAACATCCTTCTCCACTTCGGGAACGTTGAAAACCTTAAGTGGAACGAGCTCTTTCCAGATTCTAGTTCAGTAACTGTGTTTATATGCGCCCAAGTTCAGAAGGAAATTGATAGTCACAAGGGAACCGTAACCGGATACATGCATAATCGGACGAGAGAGTATCAAAAAATACTTCGCTCGGCTGAAGCCAACGCCGATTATCGATATCGCTCCAATATCAACATAGGCGTTGAGTTTGTTTTTCTAGACCGCCCCCGTGATTCCGAATTAGACGACCAGGCTTTCGATCTGACGGAACCCGACTCGAGGATCGTCGCCCAGTTACTTCATGCTTCAGATTCCGGCGGCCTCGAAATGATAATGGTCGCGAATGACGCAAGGCCAATTAGGGTCGCCCGACAGCACGGAATGAAGGCCGTGAGGCCCGATGCTTGGGAACAGGTGCGAACCGAACTTGAGAGCCCAGCTACAATGCGGCTGCGGGCTGAGAATAAGGAACTACGAGAAAGGCTTTCGGCCCATCCGAACACCGTACTCGCGCGGCTGGAGGAACAGATCGAACATCGCATTTTCGCGGGCTTTGATAGCCATTTCGATCCAGATACTTTTTTTAAAAAGCTCAAGGCGAAGTTGCTGAAATGCCATGGCCTCCAGACGCCCGAGTCCGTGGCGAGGCAACATGATGTCGTTGCTGATCCTTGGGGTTTCGACATACCCAGACTCGGAAAAGTTTCTATGAAAGATATCAACAATTATGCTGAAGAAATCTCGGTTTTTACCGAAAACATAAGAGAGTTGGACGCGGCCGTTTTCTATCAATTGATCGAGAACTTGGCACTGATTGGCAGTTTCGCCATGGTGCTCGCCAACCAAGGGACAAAACCAGATGAATCCGTGTCCGTGGAACTGGCATTCGTCTCGGAAGGCAACTTCATTGATCCGGAAGCCCTCCATGACTCAATGAATCTTGGACTGGAGGTGCCATCACCCCCTGCTCCGCTTATGACAGACTTTTCTAGCTTCGCGGACCAACTTGCAACTCGCCACGGCCAAGATCATGAATTCGTCGACGTATCGAACGAGTCCGGCGGGAGGACCAAACGCTACTTATGCAAAAGATTCCAGCATGGGACAGAAAAAGAATTTTTTGATCTCTTTCTATCGGCTGATCCCAACACTCCTTCGGCCATCGAGATAACGGTTCGCGCGCATTACCTGCCGACACCGATTGTGCGGAGGGTTCATGTGTTACCAGTGCCGACTCATTTTTCCGAACCGGACGTCCTCAATCTTCTGCGAGAAGCGCATAGACTGATGCCACCCGAGCAGAGCGAACTCTTGCGCCGAGCGGTGGCGGAGTTTGAACGATAGGACGTGTTCGACCGCCAATTCGGTCGGTCATTGGCGCTAACATTGTCGACCTAGCCCGCATTCAAGCCAAATGGATCTCAGCGCCCTGGCGTTCGAAGTCGGCGAGGATCGCGGCCGGCGCGGTCTTTTCGACCACGAGGTGGCGGATCGCCTCTGGCCTGGCGACCCGGTAGGGTGCGGCTGTGGCTAGCTTGTCGTTGGTTACAGCGATGACGATGCCTGCGCTGTTCTTGGCCATCGCCCGCTTTACCTCGGCCTCAGCCGAATCGAAGGCCGTGACGCCGCGCGACGCATCGAGACCGCAGGATCCGAGAACAAACAGGTCCGCGCCAAGTTGCGCGACAGCGGCAAGCGTGTCGGCGCCGACGCAGGCGCCGAGATGGCGGTCGAACCGCCCGCCCAGCACAATCAGTTCGACCAAAGCGTGGTCTGACAGGACGGAGGCAATTTCGAGCGAATTGGTGGCGACGGTCAGATCGATGTCGCGCGGGATGGCCCTGGCGATCGCGGCATTGGTCGAGCCGCTGTCGATGAACAGGGTCTGTCCGCGCGAAAGCAGTGCCACGGTCGCGCGGGCCAGCCGCGTCTTTTCTTCGACCGCATGGCCGGCGCGCAGGCCGACCGGCGTGGCCGCGAAGGGTGCGGCCGCGACCGCGCCGCCATAGACGCGGCGGCACTGCCCGGCCTTGGCCAACTCCCTGAGGTCGCGCCGAACCGTGTCTTCCGAAACGCCGAAGCGGCCTGCCAGCTCGCCGGCCAGCACCCTTCCCTCGACGGCCAGGCGATCGCGAATAATTTGATGCCGCTCATCGGTCAGCATTGCATGATCCTGTTTTTTTTCCATGCACGTTCTTGCACGATTTGCATGTTTGTGCAAGATGCAGGCATATCAAACAGTGACAACCGTCGACTCTCTTGCCTTGAAAGCATCGTCATGACCTTTGGCCTCCGCCTCACTCCGCAACACCGGGTCTACGCCGGCTTTGCGATCTATTCGTTCGCTATGGGCCAAATCTTCCCGCGGCTGCCCGACATCAAGCACGCCATGGGCATCGGGGACGGCACGCTCGGGCTAAGCCTGATCGGGACGCCGATCGGCACCTTGACCGCGCTGACGCTGGCGGCGCCGATCCTGGAGCGCATCGGCTTCCGCCGCGCGCTGCTCGGGCTGGTGCCGCTTTTGTCGGTTGTCTTTGCCATTGCCGTGCATGCGCCTGGGCCGCTTGCGCTGTTCCTGATGCTGTTTCCGGTCGGCCTGATGATCGGCAGCGTCGAGATCATTCTCAATGTCGAGGCCGACAGAACCGAATTCCTGCTCAAGCGCCGGATCATGAACCGGGCGCATTCGTTCTGGAGCATTGGCTTTTTCGGCGCTGGCCTGTTCGGCGCCGCGCTTGCGCATCTCGGCATATCGCCGCAACTGCACCTGGCGATTGTCGTACCGATGGTTGCGACAGGAATCGCGCTGTTTCTCGGCGGTTACGAACCGGCGCCGAGCCGCTTCGCCGGCAATGACGAGACGGCGCCAAGGCTGGCGCGGCCGACGCTGCCTATCCTCGTCCTCGTCGCGGTGACGCTGTCGGCGATGCTGATGGAAGGCGCCAGCATCGACTGGTCGGCAATCTACATGCGCACCGTGTTCGATGCGGGCCCTTTCGTCGCCGGTTTCACGGTGGCGCTGTTTGCATTCTCGCAAGCGGCCACGCGCTTCTTTGCCGACTCCTTTGTCGACCGCCACTCGCCTAGCGGCGTGGCGCGGGTGCTGCTGGCGACGATGGCGGTCGGCGTGCTGCTCGTCTTCTTCTCGCCTGCCCCGCTCGTATCGATGCTGGGCTTTGCGCTACTTGGCACCGGCAGCAGCGCGATCTTTCCGCTGGCGATCTCGGCGGCGGCCCAACGCACGGACCGCTCCGCGGCAATCAATGTCGCGGCGCTGTCGCAGATCTCCTTCGTCGCCTTCCTGCTCGGCCCGCCGTTGCTCGGCTTCGTCTCCGACCATTGGGGCATCCGTTCGGCCTTCGGCATCGGCATTCCGTTCATCATCCTCAGCCTGCTGACCGCCGGCTCGCTTGGCCGAAGGGCGTCCCGCCCGGCCGCACAAGCGGATGAGGCTTTGACGAGGGCTCACGAAGCCTGAACGGCCCTACCTGAAAGCCACACACCTGTTGGCGGCGGGACAAGCCACTGGCATTGGCCACACCGATGGTTCAGAACTGTGGAGCCACCTGGACGAGTATGACGTTTCGTCGATCGTCACACTCATCCAGCTCTTTCTCGAAGCATGATCTTTTCCGAAAACCGGTTCCCACTTTTCGGGATCATGCTCTAAGCAACGGTTCCGTATGTCCTCCATCCGCCCGCTGATCCCGCTCCTCATCGCCGCCGGCATCCTGCTTGGCGGCAACGGGCTGCAGGGCACGCTGATCGCGCTGCGCGGCGCGCAGGAAGGATTTTCGGCCTCCGACATCGGCCTGATGGGTACGTTCTATTTCGCCGGCTTCCTGTTGGGGTGCTTGGCCGTCACCCGTATCCTCAAGGCAGTCGGCCATGTCCGGACGTTTTCAGCGCTCGCCGCCATCGCCGCTGCCAGTACGCTGCTCCTGGTGCTGGTGATCGATCCGGTGATGTGGTGCGCGGTGCGCTTTGCCGGCGGTTTCTGCTTTGCCGGCCTGTTCACCGTCATGGAAGCCTGGCTGAACTCCGGCGTCGAAAACAAGGATCGTGCGCGGGTGCTCGCCATCTACCGCATGGTCGATATCGGCTCGGTAACCGGCGCGCAGTTCCTGATCCCGATCTTCGGCCCCGGCGGCTTTGCCATCTTCGCCATCATGTCGATGATGATCACGCTGTCGCTGGTTCCGGTGTCGCTCGGCGACCGCTCCAACCCGACGCCGCCGGAAGACGTCAAGCTCGATCTCGCCCGCGTCTGGCGGATTTCGCCGCTCGGCTGCTTCGGCTGCATCTGCGTCGGCGTCACCAACAGCGCGTTCCGCACGCTGTCGCCGGTCTATGCCGAGCAGATCGGCATGTCGGTGGCCGATGTCGTCACCTTCGTCAGCGTCGGCATCTTCGGCGGCGCCCTCATCCAGTATCCGCTGGGCTACCTCTCCGACCGCTGGGATCGGCGCGCGGTGCTTTTGGCCACGACATGCGGCGCCATGTTCGCGGCGCTGGCGCTGGTCTTCGTCGCCGGCGCCGATCCGACCCTCAATTTGATCATCGTCTTCATCTTCGGCAGCTTCGCCATGCCGCTCTATTCGCTATCGGCGGCGCATTCCAACGACCGCGCCGACAAGGGCGAGTTCGTGCTGATCAACGCCGCCTTGATGCTGTTCTATTCCTTTGGCGCCATTGGTGGCCCCTTCGCGGCGTCCGCAGTGATGCAACATTTCGGACCGGGCGCCCTGTTTGTCTTCAGCGCAGTCGTCTACGCCACCCTCATCGCCGTCATTCTCTACCGCATGCAGGTGCGCGGCAGCGTGCCGGCGGGCAAGCGCAGCCGCTTCACGGCGCTGCTGCGCACATCAACCGTCTTCGCGCGGCTGGCGCGCAGAAATGGCGATTCCGACGGATCGGCTGATACTTGACCGAAGGGCGGCTTGACGAAAGCGCCCATGGCTGAAATTGAAAGAGAACCTTACCCGTTACTAAAAAGCGATTTGATGCACGTCATCACCACCCAAAATGAGCTCGAGTCCGTTCTCGCCGCTTTTGAAAAGTCGGATTTCGTCACCGTCGACACCGAATTCATTCGCGAAACGACATTCTGGCCGATTCTGTGCCTGATCCAGATGGCGGCGCCCGGCGTCACCGCGCTGATCGACCCGCTGGCGCCCGACATCAACCTCGCCCCGTTCTTCCGGCTGATGGCCAATGAGGCGGTGGTCAAGGTTTTCCATGCCGCGCGCCAGGACATTGAAATCATCGTCCATCTCGGCGATCTGGTGCCCCATCCGGTGTTCGACACCCAGGTCGCGGCCATGGTCTGCGGCTTCGGCGACAGCGTCTCCTACGATCAGCTGGTGCAGCGCATCACCGGCGCACGGCTCGACAAATCCTCGCGTTTCACCGACTGGCGCCACCGGCCGCTGTCGGACAAGCAACTCGACTATGCCTTAGCCGACGTCACCCATCTGATCGACGTCTACAAGCATCTCAGCGCCGAACTGGAGCGGGAAAACCGCGCCCATTGGCTAAACGAGGAAATGGAGGTGCTGACTTCGCGCGAGACCTACGATCCGCACCCCGAAGACGCTTGGAAGCGGCTGAAGATGCGGCTGCGCAAGCCGCAGGAGCTGGCGATCGTGCAGACGGTGGCGGCATGGCGCGAACGCGAGGCGCGCGAGCGTGACGTGCCGCGCGGCCGGGTGCTCAAGGACGACGCCATATACGAGGTCGCCCAGCAGGCGCCGCGCGATGCGGCAGCGTTGGGCAAGCTGCGCACGACGCCGAAAGGCTGGGAGCGTTCGTCGACGGCTACCGCATTGCTTGGCGCGGTCAACACGGCGCTCGCTTTGCCCCGCGAAGAGATGCCGAAGCTGCCCAAGAGCTTTCAGCCGCCCGAGGGCTCCAATGCCGCCTCCGAGCTGCTGAAGGTTCTGTT
The DNA here is from genome assembly GCF_040321145.1 of Mesorhizobium sp. M0514. NCBI lineage: Bacteria > Pseudomonadati > Pseudomonadota > Alphaproteobacteria > Hyphomicrobiales > Phyllobacteriaceae > Mesorhizobium > Mesorhizobium sp. M0514. The sequence continues at coordinate 221 of NZ_JAMYQZ010000141.1, read as the reverse complement.
GCGGATCGTCGCCGAGAAGGAAGGCGTCGCCTCGAAAGTGCTGGCGTCCAGCGACGACATCGACCGCATCGCCGCCGAGGGCGAGGATGCCGACGTGCCGGCCCTGCAGGGCTGGCGACGCGCCGTGTTCGGCGAAGCCGCACTGAAGCTGGTGCGCGGCGAAATCGGCATCAAGTTCGACAAGCGCAAGATCGCGGTGTTCGTTTTGTAGACCCCCACCC
>NZ_JAMYQZ010000140.1:0-9336 GCF_040321145.1 Mesorhizobium sp. M0514 | reverse complement strand
GAGGGGGAGGGTAAGGCGCCGCGCTCTAAATCGCCGCCGTAACAATAATCTCGACAGTGTATTCCGGCCCTGCAAGCTTGGCCTCACCCGTGGCGCGGGCGGGCGTGTTGCCTTGCGGGACCCACTTGTCCCATTCCTTGTTCATCTCGGCGAAGGTGCCCATATCGGCCAGCCAGATGATCGCCTGCAGGATCTTGGTCTTGTCGGTGCCGGCCTTGGCCAGCAGTTCGTCGATAGATGCGAGGATCGACCTGGTCTGTTCGCCAACGCTGGCGCCGGGCGTTCCGACCTGGCCGGCGAGATAGACGTTGTTGCCGTGGATGACGATCTGGCTCATGCGCGGGCCAACATCGATGCGACGAATGCTCATGGGATGGTTCCTTCGTTTGTCGGTGCGCCTGTTTAGAGTCGCTGCCGCCTCCGGGCAAGGCCAACAGCGCGAAACCTCTTGAGCCTGGGTTGGATCTTGGGCCGCAAATGTCTATCTGCGCCGAGGGATTTCTTTCCGGCGCGGATTGCCGACCTCGTGTGAGAGTGGCAAGACATTGCGCCAAACCAGATTGCGAGGATGAGAGCCATGGAATATCGCGAAATCAGCGAGGACTATTCGGTCTCGGGCCAGATCCAGCCCGAAGACGCCGCCGCCATCAAGGAAGCCGGCTTCAAGAGCGTGATCTGCAACCGGCCGGATGACGAGCAGCCCGGCCAACCCTCAGCCGACAGCGTCAAGGCGGCGGTCGAAGCCGCGGGGCTGGCCTTCCGCTACATCCCGGTGATCAGCGGCCAGATCACGGCCGAGAATGTCGAGGACCAGGCCGAGGCGCTTGACGCGCTTGAGGGACCGGTGTTTGCTTATTGCCGCTCCGGCGCGCGCTGCACCAACCTCTACGGGCTGATTCAGCAGTCCAAGGGGTGAGCATCTGAGGCGCTGGCGATCCCTCACCCCCCCTCTGTCCTGCCGGACATCATCTCCCCCGCAAGGGGGGAGATCGGATGTCGCCTTCGCTCTTCGCCAATCGCCGACGTTGCAGGATGAGCGCTATCGACAAAGCTGCTGATCTCCCTCCTTGCGGGGGAGATGGCCGGCAGGCCAGAGGGGGGTGCTGTCCCGCCGACGTATCAACTGAAACTCTCTCAAACTAGATCGGCAGCGCGCCGGTCTCCTTCAGCGTCTCCAACACGATCGCCGTCTTCACATGCTGCACGGATTCGTGCGGCAGGAGCACGCCGTTGACGAATTCCGACAATGATTTGAGATCGGGGGTCACCACTTTCAAGATGTAGTCCATCTCACCGGTCAGCGCGTGCGCCTCCTGCACTTCCGGCAGCCGCGCCAGCAATTCGCCGAAGCGCCGCGCATTGTCGCGGTTGTGGGTGGCGAGCGTCACCGAGATGACGTTGACCAGCGAGAATCCAAGCTTGTCGCGGTCGAGCACGGCGCGATAGCCCTTGATGAAGCCGTCTTCCTCCAGCCGCTGGCGGCGGCGCGAGCACTGCGATGCCGACAGGTTCACCCTCTCGGACAGATCGTTGTTGGTAAGCCGCGCGTCCCCCTGCAAAAGAGCCATTATCTTGCGGTCGAACTGGTCGATGCGCACGTCATTCATGGATTCACCTCCAATCATGCATGAACTACGCACGAGATGATCATTTCAAGCGTTTGAATGCAAGCACCGTGCGGCCGCTTCGCGCTATGATTGATATGTTGTGGTCCGATGCGGCCACCATCCGTTTGGAGGAATGCCATGGGTCCCTTCCCGCACGACGCCCCGCCCGCAAAGATCAGCAAGGAAAACCCCGCCGGCACCGACGGTTTCGAGTTCGTCGAGTTCGCGCATGCGGAGCCGCAGAAGCTCGCCGAACTGTTCACCCGCATGGGCTATGTCGCGGTGGCCAAGCACCGCAGGAAAGACATCACCGTCTGGCGCCAGGGCGACATCAACTATGTCGTCAATGCCGAGCCCGGCTCGCACGCGATGAAGTTCGTCGACAAGCACGGCCCTTGCGCCGCCTCGATGGCCTGGCGCGTGGTCGATGCAAAGCATGCGTTCGAGCATGCGGTATCGAAAGGCGCCACGCCCTACGACGGCAACGACAAGGCGCTCGACGTGCCGGCCGTTGTCGGCATTGGCGGCTCGCTGCTCTATTTCATCGAAGCCTATGGCAAGAAGGGCCCGGCCTATGATGCCGAGTTCGAGTGGCTGGGCGAACGCGACCCGCGGCCGCAAGGCGTCGGCTTCTATTTCCTCGACCACCTCACCCACAATGTCTATCGCGGCCAGATGGACAAATGGTGGGACTTTTATCGCGAATTGTTCGGCTTCAAGCAGATCCATTTCTTCGACATCGACGGCAAGATCACCGGCCTCGTCAGCCGCGCCATCACCTCGCCCTGCGGCAAGATCCGTATCCCGCTGAACGAGTCCAAGGACGACACCAGCCAGATCGCCGAGTATCTGAAGAAGTACAATGGCGAAGGCATCCAGCATATCGCCGTCGGGACCGACGACATCTACGCCGCCACCGACAAGCTTGCCGACAATGGGCTGAAGTTCATGCCCGGTCCGCCGGAGACCTACTACGACATGTCGTACAACAGGGTGAACGGGCATGACGAGCCGATCGAGCGGATGAAGAAGCACGGCATCCTGATCGACGGTGAAGGCGTGGTCGACGGCGGCATGACCAAGATCCTGCTGCAGATATTCTCCAAAACCGTGATCGGCCCGATCTTCTTCGAATTCATCCAGAGGAAGGGCGACGAAGGTTTTGGCGAAGGCAATTTCCGCGCGCTGTTCGAGTCGATCGAGCAGGACCAGATCAAGCGCGGCGTGATCAAGGTCGACGGCAAGGCGGCCTGAACCCCCGTTTGCGGCTCGATGGGCCTTGATCTAAGTTTCGATAAAAGGGGTCAAGCCGTGAACGTCTCCATAACCGAAGCAAAGGCCAAACTAACGGAACTCGTCGGCCGCGCGGAGGCCGGCGAGGAGATAGTCATCACTCATCACGGCAAGATCGCGGCGCGGCTCGTGCCACCAGTTCGAGAAGACTTGTTGTCGCGCATAGGTGCCCTGAAGGGCAAGATTTGGATTTCTGACGTTCGACAAACTCGGCCCTGAATGGAACGAGTACACCAGATAAAGGTCAGAGGCCCAACCGCTCGACCTCTTCTTTCCTCACCTTCAAATCATAATCGAGCAAAAACTCGTCCAGCTGCGGCGGCGCGACCGAGCTGCCCGAGAGCATCGCGTGAACCTGGCCGCGATGGTGGATGTCGTGCAGGAAGACATGGGCGAGAATGTCGCCGATCTTTTCGGGGATCATGCCGTCCTCGCGCCGGTCCGTGATGACCTGACGGTCGAGATCCGCCTCCGACAGCTTCTCGCAAAAGGCGATCAGGCGCCAGTCGGCCGCGACCTGAGCGGCAAACAGCGCCTGCGGCACATCGAACGGCACGTAGTCGTCATAAGCGGCCGCACCGACGCCGCCTTCTTCGAGAAAATCGAGATAGAGATGATCGACCGCGAGGATGTGGTTGAGCGTCGCCTTGATCGACGGGAAGAAGCTTGTGCGCTCGGCTTCGAATTCGCCGGGCTTCAGCGCAAGCACGGCGCGATAGAGCCGGTCGTTCGACCAGAGATTGTTGCCGGCCATGCGGCTGAAATGCTCTAGCAGGGTCACGCGTTCATTCGTCTGATCAGGCCAATGCCAGCCGCCATCACCGCGAAGCCGGCGACAACGATCAGCAGCAGCCGGTTCATGCGCCGCCGCATCGCCTGCGTCTCCTCGTCCCGCGCCACATTGGTGTTGGTGATGGTGTGGAACATCATCGACTTGCGCGGGTAGCCACTGCGGTTGGTCAGATCGGGCGAGCGCGCCTCGATGCGGTAGCTCAGCCGGATCGCCTGGATGAAGACCACCAGAATGGCCAGCGCCCAGACGCCGGCCAGCAGGTAGAACGCCTCTCCCGTCACTATTGCCCCCTCTTATGCCTGGGACTTCTCGACCTTCTGCTCGATGGCGCCGAAGATCGAGTTTCCGCTTTTATTCTTCATCTCGATACGCACCGTATCGCCAAAGCGTAGGAACGGCGTCTTGGGCTCGCCAGACTCAATGGTCTCGATCATGCGCAGTTCAGCGATGCAGGAATAGCCGGCGCCGCCGGCCGCCACCGGTTTGCCCGGCCCGCCATCCAGCTTGTTGGAGACGGTGCCGGAACCGATGATGGTGCCGGCAACCAGCGGCCGTGTCTTTGCGGCATGGGCAATCAGCGCCGGGAAGTCGAAGGTCATGTCGACGCCGGCATTGGCACGGCCGAACGGCTTGCCGTTGACGTCGGCGAGCAGAGGCAGGTTGACCTTGCCGCCATCCCAGGCGTCGCCGAGTTCGTCCGGCGTCACCGCCACCGGCGAAAAAGCCGAGGACGGCTTCGACTGGAAGAAGCCAAACCCCTTGGCGAGCTCGGGTCCGGTGAGCGCGCGCAGCGTCACATCATTGACCAGCATGACCAGCCGGATGGCGGCGCGCGCCTGGTCGAGGCTGGCGCCCATCGGCACGTCGTCGACGATGACGGCAACTTCCGCCTCCATGTCGATGCCGAAGGCTTCGTCCGCCGCGCGGATCGGATCGCGCGGCGCGATAAAGGAATCCGAGCCGCCCTGGTAGATCAGCGGATCGGTCCAGAAGCTTGCCGGCATCTCGGCGCCGCGGGCTTTGCGCACCAGCTCGACATGGTTCACATAGGCTGAACCATCGGCCCATTGATAGGCGCGCGGCAGCGGCGATTGGGCGTCATGCTCATGGAAGCGTGCCGACGGCACCGCATTGTTCTCCAGCGATTCGGCGATCGTCGCCAGGTGCGGCGAAATCCGCTGCCAGTCGTCGAGTGCGGCCTGCAGCGTGCGCGCCAGGAACGAGGCGTCGGTGAAGCGCGTCAGGTCGCGCGAGACGACGACAAGCTTTCCGTCGCGCGTCCCGTCCCTCAATGTGGCAAGCTTCATGCGGTTTCCTCTCCTGATGCGGCTTTGGCGCCGTCTAAGTTCACAACAAGGCCGTCGCGGGCAATCGTCAAGTCACCCACCCACGATTTCCTAACAGCAGCCTCCCAGTCGGCCTCGCCGATCTCGGGATCATCGGCCGGAATGAGGTGGTTGAGCACCAGCCTCTTCACCCCGGCATCGCTGGCGATGCGGCCTGCCTGCTCGGCAAATGAGTGGCTGGCAAGCAGATGCTCTTTCAGCCGCGCGCCATTGCCGGTCCTGGCGACCAGCCGCTCGATGCCTTCTTCCAGCATGGCCTCATGGACGAGAATGTCGGCATTTCGGGCAAAGCCTGCGAGCGGCGGAAAGAAGGCTGTGTCGGCCGAGAACACGACGCTATTCGCACCATGCTCGAAGCGCAGCGCGAAACAGTCGGTCACCGGCGGATGGTCGACGCGCAGTGCCGAGACCTTCAGGCCGCGCTGCGCAAAAATCTCGCCCTCGCCGAATTCCACGATCGAAACCAGTTCGCGAATGTCCGGCCTGCCCTCATCGACGATGCGAATTTCGATGTCGAACTCGATCGCCTGGCAGAAACGGCGCCAGTATTGGCCGGTGCCGGGCGGTCCGAACAGCGTCACCGGGCTGGCGAGCCCGGCGGTCCAGGCGGTGTGGAGCAACGGGCCCAGTTCCAGCACATGGTCGGAATGCAGATGGGTGATGAAGACCAGGTCGAGCGCCTTCAGGCTGACGGCGGAATCGACCAGGCCGCGTGTGACGCCGAGCCCGCAATCGACGACGATGGTTCGCCCGCCCAGTTCCAGCAGCGACGAACTCGGCCACGGCCCGCCCGGCCGCAGCGCAGGGCCGCCCTTGGAGCCGAGAAGCACCAGCCGGTCGTTCATTGGGCTGATCTCAAGACCAGTCGCCCTCCGGCGTGCCGTTGAAACGCTTCTTCAGATCGGTCCAGCAATCGATGTAATTGTCCTGCCTCGTTTCAAGCTCGGCGCCGTAGCGGGTGAGCATTTGCGGGAATCGGGTCTCGAACATGAAGGCCATGGTGTTGTCGAGCTTGACCGGTTTCAGCTCCGAGCGCGAGGCCTTTTCGAAGCCAGGCGCGTCTGGGCCGTGGGCCAGCATCAGATTGTGCAGGCTGATGCCGCCCGGGACAAAACCTTCTTCCTTGGCGTCGTACTGGCCGTGGATCAGGCCCATGAACTCGCTCATGATGTTTCGGTGGTACCAGGGCGGGCGGAACGTATCCTCCGCCACCAGCCAGCGCGGCGGGAAGATGACGAAGTCGATGTTGGCGGTGCCCTCCTCGCCGCTCGGCGCCGTCAGCACGGTGAAGATCGACGGATCGGGATGGTCGAACAGGATGGCGCCGACCGGAGAAAACGTCGCCAGATCATATTTGTAGGGCGCATAGTTGCCGTGCCAGGCGACGACGTCGAGCGGCGAATGGCCGATCTCGGTGACGTTGAAATTGCCGCACCATTTCACCGTCAGCCGGCACGGCGTCTCCTTCTCCTCGAACCAGGCGCTGGGCGTCTTGAAGTCGCGTGGGTTGGCCAGGCAGTTGGCGCCGATCGGGCCGCGGTCCGGCAGCGTCAGCTTGGCGCCGTAGTTTTCGCAGATATAGCCGCGCACTTCCTTGTCGATGAGCTCGACCTTGAACACCAGCCCGCGCGGCAGCACGGCGATCTCGCCGGGCCGCAGCTCGATGACACCCATCTCGGTGACGAAGCGCAAGGTGCCGACCTGGGGGACGATCAGCAACTCGCCATCGGCATTGAAGAAATGATCGTCGACCATCGATCGGTTGGCGACATAGACATGCGCGGCCATGCCGCTTTGGCCCAGCACATCTCCGGCAGTGGTGATGGTGCGCATGCCGGCGATGAAGTCGGTCGGCTCACTCGGCATCGGCACCGGGCTCCAGCGATACTGCCCGAGCGCCAGTTCGTGGTCGCCGACATTGGGGGCGGTCTTCCACAAGGGATAGCTCACCGCCTTGAAGCGGCCGGTGTGTTTTACGCTCGGCCGGATGCGATAGAGCCAGGAGCGCTCATTGGTGCCGCGCGGCGCGGTGAAGGGCGAGCCCGAGAGCTGTTCGGCATAGAGCCCGTAAGCCGGCCGTTGCGGCGAGTTCCGCCCCTGCGGCAGCGAGCCGGGCAGCGTCTCGGTTTCGAAGTCGTTGCCGAAGCCCGGCATGTAGGAAAAGCTCATCCGATCCTCCCTGAACCCGGCCCCGCGAAGCGCTGCTTGCCGGCGATGTTGACCAAACTGGTTTCATTTGTAACCATCGAAAATGTAACTATCAACGGGCGAATGCCGCATCCATGGTGCAGATGGAAATCCTCGAACTCGAAAGCTTCCTGCCCTATCGGCTCTACCGGCTGGCCGACGCCGTCAGCCGCGAGTTTTCAAAAATCTACCGCGACCGCCACGGCCTGACGCGGCCGGAATGGCGCACGCTGTCAGGGCTCGGACAGCGCGGCACCATGACGGCGACAGCGCTTGGCGAACAGTCGGCCATGCACAAGACCAAGGTGTCGCGCGCCGTGGCCGAGCTCGAGCGGCGACGCTGGCTGGTACGCACAACCGACGAGAATGATCGACGTGTAGAGCATCTGGCGCTGACCAAGGCGGGGCTGGCGGCCTATGGCGAAATGGTGCCGCTGGCGAAGGCGTTTGAACGGGAGTTGCTGGAGAGGCTGAGCACAGAGGAGCGGACAGCGATTGTGAGCGGCGTGGCGGCGCTGGAGGGAGCGTTGGGTGAATAAAGAATCTGCTCCGCCGTGATCCTTCACACCCCCCTCTGTCCTGCCGGACATCTCCCCCGCAAGGGGGGAGATCAGATGTCGCGAAGGCTTTCGCCAATCTCCAATGTTGCAGAGGTTGGCGAGCCGTCAAAGCTGCCAATCTCCCTCCTTGCGGGGGAGATGGCCGGCAGGCCAGAGGGGGGTGCCTCGCGCCGACATTTCCAGCGGATAGCGCTCAGCCGCACCCTCACCAATCCATCACCACCTTACCCGAACTGCCGCTCCTCATCGCATCGAACCCCGCCTGAAAATCATCGATACCGATCCGATGCGTGATCAGGCCGCTGACATCCAGCGGGCCTTGCACCAAGGCGATCATCTTGTACCAAGTCTCGAACATCTCGCGGCCGTAAATGCCCTTCAAGTGCAGCATCTTGAAGATGACCTTGTTCCAGTCGATCTCAAAGCCGGTCGGCGCGATGCCGAGAATGGCGATCTTGCCGCCGTTGTTCATGGTGTCGATCATGTCGCGGAAGGCGGGCGCGGCGCCGGACATTTCGAGGCCGACGTCAAAACCTTCGGTCATGCCGAGCGCCGGCATGACGTCGCGCAGCTTTTCCTTCGAGGCGTCGACGACATGCTGAACGCCGAGCTTTTTGGCCAGCGCCAGCCGCACCGGGTTGATGTCGGTGATGACGACTTTTCGCGCCCCCACACATTGGGCAACGAGCGCGCCCATGATGCCGATCGGCCCGGCGCCGGTGACCAGAACGTCTTCACCGACCAGGTCGAAGGACAGAGCGGTGTGGACGGCATTGCCCAGGGGATCGAAGATCGCGGCGATCTCGTCGGGCACATCGTCGGGGATCGGCACGACATTGTGCTGCGGGATCGCCAGATATTCGCCGAAGGCGCCGGGGCGGTTGACGCCGACGCCGAGCGTGTTACGGCAGAGATGCCCCCTGCCGGCGCGGCAATTGCGGCAATGGCCGCAGACGATGTGACCTTCGCCGGAGACACGCTGGCCGACCTTGTATTCGGTGACCGCAGCGCCGAAATCGGCCACCGTGCCGACGAATTCATGGCCGGTCACCATCGGCACCGGCACGGTCTTCTGCGCCCACTGGTCCCAATTGTAGATGTGGACGTCGGTGCCGCAGATCGCCGTCTTCTTGACCTTGATCAGCACGTCGTTGGGGCCGATCTCCGGCACCGGTACCTCTTCCATCCAGATGCCCGGTTCGGCCTTGGCCTTCACCAGCGCCTTCATCATGTTCGACATGCTTTTGTCCCTTGAATCCCTTGATCCGGAATCGCTTTTGGCGATCAGGAAATGACGCCCAACTCTTTTCCCACCGCCGCGAACGCTGCCACGGCGCGGTCGATGTCGACGGTGGAATGCGCCGCCGACATCTGGGTGCGGATGCGCGCCTGGCCTTTCGGCACCACCGGGAACGAAAAGCCGATGACATAGATGCCGCGCTTCAGCATGCGCGCCGCCATTTCCTGCGCCAGGCTCGCATCGCCCAGCATCACCGGGATGATCGGGTGATCGGCGCCGGCCAACGTGAAGCCGAGCTTGCCCATCTCGG
>NZ_JAMYQZ010000139.1:0-9758 GCF_040321145.1 Mesorhizobium sp. M0514 | reverse complement strand
CGATACGCCGGCGCCGGCGGTAACGCCGCTGCCAACCGAGGCGCCGACACTGGCGGTGGTGCCGCTGGTGCCTCCGACCGTCGCTCCGGCATTGACGCCCTTGCTCCCGCCGACCGAGACACCGACGCCAAGCCCGCCGCCACTGCCGCCGACCGAAACACCCACCCCACCGCTGCCGCCGATGCCCACACTGAGCCCGCCCGCGCCAGCCGGAAAGCACAAAGCTACGGAAACCGCGCCGCCGGCCAAGACCTTTGTTAAACTTTTAAAGAAATCCATAACGCCGCTCCCCGTGCTGGTTGCCTGGACGCAGGTTGAACAGCATCCGTTACCAATATGATTACGCGAGTGTAGCGTTTTTAGTTTCTGCAAGAATAGGTAGTATTGGAAATCGTTGTTATGGCTTCTTGCGGCGACCGGAATATATATGTTGGAATTGGCGGAAAAAATCGAGGATTTGCGGTTAGACTCGGAACCTTAGACAGGCAGGACGAGTGCTCGCATGCGGGAATTTACCGGGCGCATGCCTCAGGCCATCTTGCGACGCCGCTTCCCTAGGCTGCGGTGGAGAATGGACCCTCGAGAATGGGGCTCGTACTGCAGAAAAGGGGACGATCCAAGAAACCCGCGACGATCTCCACCGATGTCGGGCGCGTTGTGCGCCACATCGTTCCGCTGCTCGCAGTCGACGGCGTCAGCGCTACCCTTGCGGGCATACCTTCGCCCCGTTTGGCGTTTCTGCCCTTTGGATCGGATGCCGATCGTCCGCTGGCGTTTCGAATCTCCTTCAACTTACGCCGAGTTTCGCAAATCCACTTTAATCCCGGCTAACGTTCGAAGGGTTCGCCAAGCGAGGCGACACCGTTCAGCCTGAGCAAGCGGCGGTCCGCCGAGATGACACCGAGCACGACGATCGTAACGAGATAGGGAAGGCTGGAAAGCAGTTGCGATGGCAAGTCCAGACCGGTCGCCTGGGCGGCGAGGCTCATCAGCGAAACCGCACCGAAGAGGCAGGCACCCAGGAAGATGCGGCCAGCGAGCCACGTACCAAAGACAACGAGTGCGATCGCGATCCAGCCACGTCCGGCAATCATACCGTCCGCCCAAAGGGGCGTGTACACCGCCGCCGCATAGGCGCCGGCAAAACCCGCCATCATGCCACCAAAAGCTATGGCCGCGATACGGATAGCGATGACCGGATAGCCGATGGCATGGGCTGCCTTGGGATTCTCGCCGATTGCCCTCACGACAAGGCCGACTCTCGTATAGGCAAACATCGCCCAGATCGCAAACGTCACGGCAAGGGAAAGCCATACGACGACGTCCTGGACAAACAGCCTGCCGACTACCGGGATTTCCGAGAGGCCGGGAAAGGCAAGTTTCGGGAGCCCCTTGACCGTCAAGCTCTCGTAGCTTTTGCCGAACAGCGCCGAAAGGCCTTGGCCGAGAATGCCGATCGCAAGGCCTGTCGCGACCTGGTTTGCCCGGAATCCGAGTGCCAGCACTGCAAAGACGAGGGACAGGACGGCGCTACCGAGGCCGGCGGCAACGAACCCCAGCAGGTGTCCACCGCCGTGGTAGACGACGATGAACGCGAGCACCGCGCCGAGGGCCATCAGGCCCTCTACGCCGAGGTTAAGAACGCCGGCGCGCTCGACCACCAACTCGCCGAGTGCGGCAAGGAGAAAGGGGGTTGCCGCTGCGAGCATGCCCGAAATAATGAACTCGACGGCGTTCATGGCTGGCTCAGGTGATGGGGGCGGCGCCACTCGATGCGGTAGCGCACGAAGGCCACAGCGCCGAGATAGGCGAGCAGCAAGCTGCCTTGGAAGACGCGGACGGCGGCGATCGGCAGGTTTGCCGACACCATCGCATTGTCGCCGCCGATATAGAGGACAGCCATAAAGAGCGCGGAAAAGATGATGCCGACTGGATGCAAGCCGCCGAGATAGGCGACAATGATGGCCGCATAACCGTAGCCGGTCGAGATCGAGCGCTGCAGCTGGCCGAGCGGACCCGCGACTTCCGCCGCGCCTGCCAGTCCCGCCGCCAAGCCACCGATCAGAAGCGATAGCCAAATCGCACGCCCTTCGCTGAAGCCGGCGTAACCGGCCGCGCGCGGGGCAAGGCCGCCGACCTTGAGCTTATACCCCATGAAGCTTCGCTGCATGAAAACCCAGGCCACCAGCGAGAGCGCAAGTGTGATGAGCAGCGAGACGTTGACGCGGGTACCGGTGATCAGGGTCGGCACCATCGCGTCGTTCTGAAACATGACGGATTGTGGGAAATTGAAGCCGGCCGGGTCCTTCCATGGGCCGAGCAGCAAGTAGTTGAGGACTTGCGCCGCAACGAGGCTCAGCATCAGGGAGACCAGGATCTCGTTCGCATTGAGCCTGACGCGCCAGAAGGCGGTGATAGATGCCCAAAGTGCACCGCCGAGGGCACCGAGAAGCAGCATCAGCGGCCAGATCCACTGCCCGGTCGCCTGCGGAAACCAGACGGGGATCGCCGAGGCGAAAATAGCGCCCAGGATAAACTGGCCCTCCGCGCCGATGTTGAACACTTTTGCGCGGAAACCGATCGCCAGCCCCTGAGCAATGAGGAGAAGGGGCCCCGCCTTCAGCAGCACCTCCGCAAACGATGCCCAGGAGAGGAACGGCTCGAGAAGCATCGCGTACAGGACGGCCGCCGGATCTCGGCCTATCAGCACATAAAGGCCCAGATTGAGGATGATCGCCATGCCAAGCGCGACAGCCGGGGCCAGCATGGCCGCGACGAGCGAGGCATGCTCCCGGCGGACGAGCGCGGGGAGGAACGGCGCGGCCCAAACGCTCATGCAGGAACCTTCTCTGGCGAGGCATGTGCTCCGATCATGTATCTGCCGATGTCTTCGGGGCGCGTGTCCCGCGTGACCAGAGGCGGACTCAGCATTCCATGATGGAGCACCTGGATGAAATCGCAGAGTTCGAAAAGTTCCTCGAGTTCCTCGGAAATTACGAGGATCGCCACGCCCAGGTTGCGCAACGCGATGAGCCGCCTTCTGATGGCGGATGCAGCGCCAATGTCTACACCCCAGGTTGGCTGCGCCACGAAAAGCAGTTTTGGCGACAGCATCATCTCGCGACCGACGATGAATTTCTGCAAGTTGCCGCCGGACAGCGAGCCCGCTTCGGCATCCGGGCCGGAGGCGCGGACGTCGTACCGACGGATGCATTCGCTGGTGAAAGCCGTCGCTCCGGCGCTGTTGATGAGGCCGCGCCTCACGAGATCGAAAGGATGGGCGGTAAGAACGGTGTTGAGCACGAGCGACATTTCAGGGACCGCGCCGCGTCCCAGCCGGTCTTCGGGCACGAAGGCGAAGCCAAATCTCCTGCGCGCGGCCGCATCGAGTGTGCCTACGTCGCGGCCCATCATGTAGATCCGGTCGCGTTGTTCCTTCAGCAGCATCGCTTCGCCCGAGATGAGCGCGGCAAGCTCGCCTTGGCCATTGCCCGATATTCCGGCTATGCCAAGGATCTCGCCTGATCGTACCGTGAGGCTGATGCCGGAGAGCGGCGTGGCAAAGGGGTCGTCCGGCGTGTAGTCCATGTCGATTATTTCCAGCCGCTTCTCCCCCTCGGGCATGGCCAACGCGGGCATCACCTCGGGCATGTCGCGGCCGATCATCATCCGGGCGAGGTCGTGCGCATCATGGTCGCGCGGGTCGACGGTGCCGATAACGCGCCCTCCACGCAAGACCGTCGCCTGGTCACAGATCGTGCGAATTTCCTCCAGTTTGTGGGAGATGAACAGGATGGACACGCCGCGGTCGCGAAGGCGCCTGAGCGTGTCGAACAGCTTCTTCACCGCCTGCGGCGGCAAGACCGAGGTCGGCTCGTCGAGAATGAGCAGCTTCGGGTCCGTCATCAGGCAGCGGATGATCTCCACCCGCTGCCGTTCGCCGACCGAGAGCGCGTGCACATCGGCGAGAGGATCCACTTCAAGGCCGAAATCCTGGCCGAGGCTGCGGATGCGCCCCGCCAGCTCCGCCTTGCCGCCGGGGACGACGAGCTGGATGTTCTCGACGACAGTCAGCGTCTCGAACAGCGAGAAATGCTGAAAGACCATGCCGATGCCCCTGCGCCGTGCCTCAGCCGGCGAGGCAAGGCGCAGATGCTCTCCGTTCCAGACGACGGTGCCTTCGTCCGGCTGTTCAACGCCATAGATGAGCTTCATCAGCGTCGATTTGCCCGCCCCATTCTCCCCGAGGATCGCATGGATCGATTGGGGCGCCACGTCCAGATCGATGGCTTGGTTGGCCCGGATCTGGCCGTAGCTCTTCGAGATGCCGCGGAGCGACAGAAGGGGCGGGGTCATGACTTACTTCGGCAGTGGTGTGGTGACACCCTTGACGTGCCAGTCCATCGCGACGATCTCGGGATCCGCTATCGTCGCACCGGCGGCGGCGGCTTCGCTGCCGTCGGTCTTGGTGATTGGACCTGTGAAGGGCGAGAAGCTGCCGTCGGCGATCTTCGCCGCCACTTCCTTGATCTTCGTCATCGTGTCGGCTGGGATATCTGAGTTCCAGTCCACGACCTCCACCACCTTTTCGGCGACGCCGAGGAAGGTGTTGGCGCCCTTGAAAGTTCCGGCGAGATGGGCATCCACGGAAGCCTTGAAGAAGGGCGACCAGTCTGTCGCGATGCAGCCGAGATATTTCTTCGGTGCATATTTCTTCATCGACGAATTGAGGTTGAACGCGTAGACGCCAGCCTCCTCGCAGGCCGAGATCACGGAGGGTGTGTCCTGCGCGTTCGAGAAGATCACGTCGCAGTTCTGTGCCATCAGCGCCTTGGCGGCTTCCTGTTCCTTGGCCGGGTCGAACCAGGAGTTCACCCAGACGACCGATACCTCGATATCGGGATTTACGGTCTGTGCGCCGAGCGTAAATGCGTTGATCGAGGTGATCAGCTCCGGAATGGCGAAGGCCGAGACGGAGCCGACCTTGCCGGTCTTGGAAAGAGCTGCGGCGGCTATGCCGAGCAGGTAAGTGCCCTGGAAATACTTCGCCGCGAAGGGCGAGAAATTCGGCGCGGTCTGGAAGCCGGAGGCATGCAGCACGGTGACCGCAGGATCGCGGCGGGCGATCTGTAATGCACCATTCTGGTAGCCGAATGAGCCGGCGATCAGGAACTTGTTACCGTCGGCGACGGTCTTGTTCATGATCCGGTCGGCGTCCGGCCCTTCGGCGATGTTCTCGATGACGGTGATCTTCACCTTGTCGCCGTATGCGGCCTTGACCGGCTCGAGGCCGGCGGCGAGCGCATGGCCCCAGCCGACATCGCCGACCGGCGACGGGAGCACGAGCGTGATACCGAGCGGCTCGTCGGCCGCAAAGGCGGGACGGCTGCCAAGCGCGCCGGCAAGCCCTGTCGCGGCAAGGCCCTTCATCAGAGTTCTGCGGGTCAGATAGTTCAGCATGTCAGTTCCCCTGTCTTAAGTTGTTAGAATTCCACCGCGGCAAAGGCGGCTTCCGCGTCCGCAGCAAGCCGGGCCTCGTTCAGCCCGGTAAACGCACCCTTCTCCCAGACGATGCGGCCGTTGATCATGGTCATGTCGGTGGGCATGCCGATACCGACCTTGGCGATCAGGCTCAATGGATCGTGGCGCGTGCCGACATAATCCATGCGGCGCGTGTCGATCGCGAAGAGGTCGGCGCCCATGCCGGGCGACAGTCGGCCGATGTCATTGCGGCCCAGAAGCGCGGCCCCGCCCGTTGTCGCATAGCCGAGGAAATCGACCGGCGCAGGCACGGGATGAGCGCGCGTCGAGGCCGCCAGGCATTGCAGCATGTAGGCGGAATGGATGCAGTGCATGAGGTTGGAGTTGTCGTTCGAGGCAGCACCGTCGCAGCCGAGACCGACGCGCAGGCCAAAGGCGGACATGGCGGGAATATCAGTCACCTCCGCACCCACCAGATAGACCGGCTCCGGGCAATGCGAGACACCGGTGCCGCTCGCCGCCATCAGCCGCAGTTCGTCATGCGTCAGCTCCCAGCAATGGGCATAGAAAGTGTCTCGGCCGGCAAATCCGAGGTCCTCGAGATAGTCCACCGTACGCATGCCATGGCGGGCCTCGATGATCGGGCTTTCGCCCTCGCCGACATGGGTGTGCATCCGCACCCCGCGATCACGCGCCAGCGAAACCGATTCCACGAAGGTCTCGCGGTAGCAGTTGACCGGCTGGCAGGGAGCGACCACGACCTGACGCATGCTGAAGGGACTGGTGTCGTGATAAGTGTCGATGAGGCGTGCGCAGTCGGCAATGAATTCGTCCGTGGTCTCCAGCATCTCGTCTGGAATGGTCGAGCCTTCCGATTTTGGCAGCGTGTTGCCGCCGCGGCCGGCATGGAAACGCATGCCGAGAAGATCGGCCGCTTCGAACTGCCGGTCGATGAGCCGTTTTCCGGCATGGCGCGGAAAATTGTACTGGTGGTCGAAGGCCGTCGTGCAACCGTGCTTTATCATCTCTGCCATCGCCGTGATCGAGGCGTGGTAGAAACAATCCTCGTTGAGCCGGGAGAAGATCGGATAGATCCGGTCGAGCCATTCGATGACCGACAGCTTCGTCCAGTCGAGTTCGGCACGGTTGCGCACAAAGCACTGAAAGAAGTGATGGTGCGTGTTGACGAGGCCGGGATAGACGAACCAGCCGTCGGCGTCCTGCACGATAGTACCGGCCGGCAACTCGCTTCTGTGCAGGCCTTGCCCGATTGCCTCGATCTGCGGGCCATTCGTCAGCACATCGACATTGCGCCGGACGCTCGGACCCCTGCCCTCGTCGGTGATGACCGCTGCGCAATTCTTCAGGAGATAGCCGGTCACCTCACGCCTCGTCCAGCATGGGTCGCGGTTCGGGCTTCAACTCGTGCAGCCGGTGGATACCGGGCATCTCGATGAAATTGTCGAGGCTGCGGAGCGCTCGCGACCAGAGCCGGATCGTGGGATACGAATCGAGGGAAACGCCGCCGTCGGGCGCGAGCGCGACATAGGGAAAGCAAGCAATGTCGGCAATCGTCGGCCGGTCGGAAGCGAGAAACCGGTCGCCACGCATTTTTTGTTCGAAGAGGCCGGCTTCCAGCTCACGTAGTGCCGCTATGCCATTGGCCTGAAGCGCACCGATGTCACCGGGGCGCAGCAGCATCTCATGCAGGCGCGCGCCGCCGAGGTTGGCGGTCAGCCTGTGCGAGAAGGAAAGCCATTGCTGGATGCGCGCCGTCTCCTCGGGGGCGCCGCTGCCGAGCCAGGCCGGTGCTGCCTTCGCGGCGAGATAGCCAAGCATGGCGGAAGACTCGGTCAGGATCAGGTCGCCGTCTTCAAGGATCGGGATGGAGCCTCCCGGATTAAGCGCCATAAGCTCGGGGCCACGATGCTCGGCGCCGGGATGGAAGTCGACCGGGCGGATTTCGAGCTTCAC
Organism: Mesorhizobium sp. M0514; assembly: GCF_040321145.1. Classification (NCBI taxonomy): domain Bacteria; kingdom Pseudomonadati; phylum Pseudomonadota; class Alphaproteobacteria; order Hyphomicrobiales; family Phyllobacteriaceae; genus Mesorhizobium; species Mesorhizobium sp. M0514. The sequence continues at coordinate 2,303 of NZ_JAMYQZ010000139.1, read as the reverse complement.
ACCTGACAGCGTCGCCATCAGGCGCACCTTGTAGCAACTTGGGGAGAGGATGTAGTCGTAAAGCTTCACTGTGCCACCAATTGCGCGCCGTAGGTATAATTGTGGCGCTTCAGCCAGCGGCGATAGGCGACCGAGGTCAGGTCGGCGCGCGTCGGGATTTCCATGCCGGGATCGAGCGGCAGAAGACGCGGGATCTGGTTTTCGAGGATCGAGCGGTCCTGCAGGAAAATCGTCTGCTGGAAATGGATGAGGTCGGTCTGTGGCGTCTCGTCATCGAAAAGCGCCATCCACGGCCAGACGTCGCAGAGATCCTCGGCAAGCGGTTGGACGAATAGCGTAATGACATCCCATTCGCCCGGGCGCGGCGGGCAGGTCTTGTAGAGGACTGAGCAGGTCGGAGCCGGCACGCGGTACATGTATTCCGTCGTGATACCTCCGCTCGCGGATTTCGCCGCCTGCGGCTGGTAGAACTTCACCTGGGTCGCCCAGACCTCGTCCTCTTCCTCGCGGATCTCGACCTTGTAGTTTTCGACCTCGGTATGCGGCTCCGAGCCGAGGATGTCGGTATGGACGAAGGGGAAGTGTGCGATGTCGAGGAAGTTCTCGACGGCGCGGAGCGGCGAGCAGCGCACCCGCACCACGCCGACATCGACGAAGCGGCGCCCGGGCTGGTCTGCCTCGGGAATCGGGAAGACCGGTTTCTTCGGTTCGCCGAGCGACGACCAGATATGGCCATAGCGCACCGAAACCGGCAGCACGCGCCCGTTTTCGCCTGTCACTTTCGCCGCGCCATCGGCGTCGAGCGCAACCTTGATCGGCTCGTCCATCAGGGTGGTCTCGCGCCCATAGCGGTCGAGCCGGCTGAAAAGCCCGACCGGATACCATTCGTCGCGCATCGCATCGTCGATCATGGCACAGCCCCTTTCGCCTCGATCCCTTCGGCCATGCGCCGAAGGCTCTCGGCGGCTCGCGAGGCGGCGATGCGCTCGGACGCATCGCAATCGGCTGGAACAAGGACGTGGATCAGCGTCTCGCCGGCTTCCTGCGGGATAGGCAGCAGGCGAATTGCCGGCGCGCCGGGCGCCTGCCAGACGTATCCTTCAACGGTGGCCTTCGTACCGGCAGCGACCGAGAGCGCCGAATGTCCGGCACGGGCCGTCAATGAACGGAGCGGCACGTAACCCTCAAAAAGGGGTGGCTTGCCATCAGGCTCTCCATCAGCGACCCAGATGATCCCGCCGGCCTCTTCGACCAACCGGGTCGCAACGCGAATCGTCTCCGGCGGCGTGAGGCTGGGATGGGCCGGAATGCGCAGGCACTGACCGGCCTGCGAATAGGTCCAGCCGTGATAGATGCAGGAGAGCGCCTCGCCGCGCACGAAGCCATGGGAGAGGCGCATACCGCGATGCGGACAGCGATCCGCCGATGCCGCCAAGCGCCCCGATTGGCTTCGCCAGAGGGCAATGGGACCGGCGGGCGTCCGCGCCGGCATTACCTGTCCTGTTGGCAGATCCTGGGTAAGGGCGACCGGCACCCAGGTGTCCGTCTTGTCGGACAGCATGACCTTACTTTCCGTACTGATACTACTGTTTCCCGACCAGAGAGATGCCGGCGCAAGGAGTTGGCGAACCGCTCGATGCGGCTGACGTATGCATAATTATTTCGCAATTGCAATATTGATTAAATTAAGTGCAAACGGAGGGTAACCACACGCAAGGCTATATGTTTTTTTGCTCGACAGGCGCGCGGTCGATCGTCTCGACCCAGACTTCAATGGGCCCAAGCGAACATCCCATCTCCATCATGTCGATCAGTTCCGCCGCACCGGCAATATCGAGTTCGATGCGATCGGTGCTTGCATGAGCGATGTGGTGCGCGAGACCGAGCTTGGCCGCATGGCGCATGATCCAGGGCAGGAAGGACGCGGGTTCGAGGTGGCCGCGAATGGTCATCCGCTCATGCAAGCGGTGTTGACTTTGCTTCATCACGAACGCGCGCCTTGGTGTCACGGTCAGCAGCATAGCGTCTGACTGAACGGGCGGAAGTGGTAATCGACGCGCCAATAACACCGAATATCGACTGATCGCCCGTGCCTAGACCCGGGCACTCATGCATGTCGCCCAGAAGTGCCGAGGTTGTGGGACAACGACATGCATTAAACAAAGACTTCAAGCGGTCGCATGAATCCGTTCAGCGCGACGCTCTTTAGGGTTATCCAAGCTATTGTAATGCATATGCCCTTCCCGAGAGATGGGTGACAGTTCATTCCGGAGACATGGGTTACACTTTCGGCCCTTTGCAAG
>NZ_JAMYQZ010000138.1:0-9827 GCF_040321145.1 Mesorhizobium sp. M0514 | reverse complement strand
CGTTGCAAAAACCGTAGCAGTGTGTTCGCAACCTGTTCTGTCTCGAACTCCTAGTCTTTCTAGGCAAGATCGCGCAATAAAAAAGGCGCCAGACGGCGAGGCATTCGGCTGCGGGCCGCCCCTGCGCGACGTCGGACCGACCTCGCGCCGAATGAGTGTGGTTGCGCGCTTCGGGCCGGAGTCGAATAATCAGAGACAGGCTGAGAATGCTGTGGCTCAACAACAGCTAGGGCAACCGTGGAATGATTGGACTTTACGACGTATGGCCGGCGCTCCGTCTCCCGATGACGCGGCAAGCCTCAGCAAGTGGCGGGCGGCTCGACGTCGGAGAAATCAGTCCCCTAGGCGCCGCAAAGCATGAGTGACGTAGGGCGGTGGGAGTCCTGGCTTTCTAAGGCGCCGACTCACCTTCAGCCACACGAGCCTTCACCGCCGAGCGCTTACCCGCGAGCCGGCCGCCTCGACCTCCACCCGAACGGATGCAGGCTCAATTCGATGCAGCGACTGGGCGTCGTGAGTGCCCGCCCCTACGGCGGCGACGTGGTCGACGATGATGTAGGACCCACCAGGCCTCAGCCGATCGTAGACGTCTCGATTGAAGTCGGCCGCGGGCGCGACTTTCTTCTGAATTATCGCGGTGTGGAGATCGAGAGGCCACATCCGTCACGGTCAAGGGGCGTCTATACCCTGTCAGGCGAGCAGCCGATGAAAGGCGGTAAGCTAAAGAGGCGCGGGCTTGAAGCGGTTGTGGCATGCGACCCGGGTTGCAGCGTGCTACGACCAGCAGGATCCCCGACCGCAAGTGCGACGCGGCTCTATGCGGCCGCTGTTCAGCGGGCACTGCGGTCTCACCCGTGGAAGCATTGAGGCTTCTCAACCAGTCGTCGAACAAGGTTCCGCTTTTAGTTTAGCCCGCTTCCTGGCCGCAATCACCACGAAGTCGCTTCCGATCGTACCGGCAGCCATGAGTGCCTCCTCGATTTTAAACAGCATGTCGAGAACCAGCATGGAGGACGCATCGTCTTCGCGGAAGTTTCCGGCGATGCCACTCAGCAGAAATTGCAGGATTGTCCCGCCGCACGCATTTATTGCGAGGATATCGAAATTGTCGGCTATAGCGGGAACGATGTCCTGCGACCGAATAGCTTCCGACGGATCGACACGCCGAACCTCGGCTGGATCCGGTATGGGTGCTTGAGTCGCCACTTGACCAAGGCTCGCGGGGATAAAACTCCGTCGATATTGGTGCGGGATCAAATGGAACGCGTGTGAGATCGCCTCCCGTTGGGCAGGCGGAAAGCCGAAATAGTTCGCTCCGACATACTCGTTGACGAACAGCAGACCACCCGGCTTGAGGCTATTGTGGACACGTTCGAGCACGCGCTCAAGCGCTTGGATATGGTGAAGTGATCCGTTGAACCAAGCGGCATCATACACTCCCTGCTCTAGGCCCGCCGTTTCGATATCCGCACAGCGATAGTGGATGCCGGCGAATCCTTCTTCAGTTGCTGCCCGAATAGCGCCCTCGATTGCCGCTGGCGCGATATCGAACGCATCGCACATTATACTGGCGTCAATTCGCATGAGGTGCCGCTCAAGGTCGCCGTAACCGCAGCCGATGCTAAGCATGCGAAGGTCGTGACCTTGCGGGGCGAATGACCCAAGGCAATACTCTACCCACGACCCATAATTCCCGCCGGCGCAAGCGCGACGCTGGTGACGCGCCATGACGGCTGGGACAGCAAGCCAATAAACATTCGACGAGAACTCGTCAGATCCGCTGCTTATATCAGACCAGCGCTCCGCGACGCGCGCTTTGTCGTCGTCAGTCATCGCAACTTCTATCGGCATGCTTGGCTTTCTCCGTCCTGCTCTGAACTGGCTCACAGCGTCTAAACTAGGCAGTAGGCCCATTTTTGACTTTAACGATCTGTCCGACGTAGCGTGTTTCCACTGACAATTGCGTTCAACGGGTATCTTAGCGTATCTCCTTCATTGGGGAACACTGGCGTGGCCAGCGTGAGATCATGCCACCGCAGGGCGCGTCTACAAAACAGCTTTCAGGAGCTTCTAATGTCGTCGCGTAGAGAGGCAGGACAGAAGCCACCCGCCCCACTGAATAGCGAAACCTATTGGTCGCGCCGCTTCGAGACCGACTGGATTGTCAACCGCGGCCGGGAGCAGTCGGTTTTCTTTGGCCGGATCATTCTCGACAATCTGCCGGAATGGTTGACCCGATCGCTGCGTGACGAGCGCTGGACGCTCTGCGATTGGGGTTGCGCTCTAGGCGACGGCACTGATCTCCTGGCCCAAGTATTTCCCGGTCCAGTCACCGGTATCGATTTCGCGGAACCCGCGATTACCTCCGCGCGTGCGACATTTAGCAAGCCGCATTTTCTGCAAATCGACGTCTTGCGCGAGCTTTTCAATGAACGTTTCGATGTGGTCGTCTCGTCCAACACGCTTGAGCATTTCGATGATCCCGTGGCTGTCCTCGAGCGTCTCGGCGAAATGGCAACCGAGGCTCTTGTGATCCTCGTCCCTTTCCGAGAGTATTTGAGGTTAGACGAGCACAAAAGTACGTTCGAACCCTCGAACATCCCGGCAACGCTGGCAGGGGGCGGACTAGTGCTGGCTGCCTCGAAAGTTATCGACGCTCGAGCGATGGATCCGACGTACTGGGCGGGCGAGCAAATCCTTCTCGTTTATGCCCGAACGCAACGTCTCGCCGAGCGTGAATACCGCCTCAGTGACCTCGCGTTCGAGCATTGCCAGTCCGCCCCTATCGCGAGTAGGCAGCTCGTAATGGAGGATGAGGCGCGAGCCAGGAACTTCATCGACGAACGCGCGCGCTGGAACGCCGAGGTCGCCAGGCTGGCTAGGGAACTCAGCGACGTCACGATCAAACACGCGGAATCCGAAGTGGTTCATTCGGCGACGAAGCGTCGAATCGCCGAATTGTCGGAGGAAGTCCAGGCGGCGAACACACGAGGGCTTGAGACCGAGCGTATCCGCACGGCGCTCGCTGATGAGCTCGCACAGCTCAGCGACTCACTATCGGCTGAACGGCATGCCACCAATGCCGAACGGGTCAAAGTCGCCGAGCTTCTCGCGGCTGCCAACCTGGCTGCCCTTGATCACTCACGGCAGATCCAGGCGCTACATGAGGAGTTTCGGGTCGGTCGCGAACCCGTAAAGGACACCAGCGAGTTCCTTGCCGGCCGTTCGCCATTCGCAAGACACGGCGAGGTGCGGAGCAATTCCGCCAAAGACGAGGAGATCGCAACGCTGCGAACCCTCCTTCAGGCGCGCGACGACGGTATCGCCTGGCTGCAGGGCGAGATCCAAGTCCTAGCCGGCGAGTACGAGCGGCGACGTACCAGCTTCCGCATTCTCTTGGCTGACCTGATCATCCTGATCCGGCGTAGATGGCCCTGGCTCCGGGGCATCGGAAAGGTCCTCCTTCCGCGTCGTCTACGTTTCAGGATACTATCCCGGGCGAATTCCTCGCCACTCCTGACGCTCGTAAAACGCGCCGGTGGTCAACCGCGGGCCGTCATGGCTCCAAGTGTTGCCAGGGCTGGGACACCGGGCGCGCCCCCGCCAGGAGCGGAGCACGCCGGCCTCCTAGACATAGTATGCTTCGCCAACATCGCTTGGTCAGCGCGTTACCAGCGTCCTCAGCAGCTAATGTCGAACCTCGCTGCCCGCGGCTACCGCGTGTTCTATATCGTACCCTCGCGCACGCCTCCATCGGGCCGGGATTACGACCTCATGGAGGTTGCGAACGGCGTGTTCGAGGTCTCATTGCGAGCCGACGGAGTGCAGGATTTCTACAGCAAATCTATGAGCCGTGAGAACCAGGCCACCTTTGGGGAAGCGATGTCGGCACTCGCGCGCGATCTCAGGATTAAAACGGCGATCACTGTCGTCCACCTCACATACTGGACACCGCTCGCACTCGCGTTGCGGACGTCCCGCGGCTGGCACGTGCAGTACGATTGCATGGACGAGTGGGACAATTTCCCGAACATTGGCCGCGACCTTCTCCGTGAGGAGGAGGCGCTTGTTCGTGAAGCCGACCTCGTGACGGTCACAGCGGCCCTGCTACAGGATAAGTGGCAAGTCAAGGCGCGCCGTTGCGTCCTTGTTCGCAATGGGGTGGACTACGCGTTTTTCCAAGAGCGGTGCGTTCATAACGATCTCTTGGCAAGCATGAAGGCCCCGATCATCGGCTACTATGGTGCGCTCGCCGAATGGCTCGATTTCGAGCTAATCGCTGCTGTGGCCCGCCAGCGTCCCGACTGGTCCTTCGTTTTGATCGGCGATGATTTCTCCACGGACCTGGCCGGCCTCGACAGCCTGCCAAACGTGCATCTGCTTGGACTGCGTCCGTACAGTGAGATGCCTCGATACCTCTATTGGTTCGACGCATGTTTGATTCCGTTCCGGGTCTACAACGTCACGCATGCCGTCGACCCGGTGAAGTTCTACGAATACATGAGCGCCGGAAAGCCTGTAATCGCGACGCCGACCGCTGAACTCCAAGTCTACAAGGACTATCTCTCATTCGCGGCCACTCCTGATGAGACAGTGCAGGCCATAGAAGCCGCGCTTGCCCATAGCGACCAGGCGCTGTCCCGTCGCCGACGGGAACTGGCAAAAGCTAATGACTGGTCCGAACGGGTGGACGCCACGCTAACGGCTCTTCGTCACGGCTTTCCAGTGGTGTCGATCATTGTTGTTACTTACAACAACATCGATCTCACTAAGGCCTGCATCGACAGCTTGATCCGGAATACCACTTACCCGAATTACGAGATCATCGTGGTCGACAACGCGTCGGAAGACGGAACGCAGTCCTACCTTAGACAACTATCCGGCTTGGAGATGCCCGTCAGGATCGAGCTCAATCGGGATAACCGCGGGTTCGCTGCCGCAAACAATCAAGGCCTGCGTATAGCGACTGGCGACGTACTCGTTCTTCTGAATAACGACACCCTCGTGCCGAAGGGATGGCTCGACCCCCTCATTCGTCACCTCGAAGACCCATCTGTCGGCCTTGTCGGTCCTGTCACCAACGAGATCGGCAACGAAGCGAAAATCCCGGTGGACTATCTAGACACGGAAGGCATGGAGGCGTTTGCTGATAAGAATGCGGCTCGTCACGCCGGTCAATCCTTCGACATTCCAATGTTAGCGATGTTCTGCGTCGCGATGCGTCGTGACACGATGGAGCTTGTGGGACCACTCGACGAGGCATTCGGGTTGGGGCTGTTCGAGGACGATGATTATTCGCGCCGCATTCATGAAAAGGGCTTGCGCACAATCTGTGCGGAAGACGCCTTCGTTCATCATATTGGTGGCGCAAGCTTCACCAAGCTCCCGCAGGCGGAATACGCCGAACTCTGGCAGCGCAATCAAGCCCACTTCGAAAGTAAGTGGGGCGGGTGGACGCCTCACCGCCACCGTGATGTATGAGCCAACTTGCCGAAGGGATGACGGCGATTCCGCGCGACGACGCGTCGACAATCATGCGTGCGAGCACCCCGGCTGCGGTGAGGATGGAGGCTTGGGCTTCGCCCGACCGAGGCAACTATCGCACTGGTTCTGCCTGAAGCACCGCGACGAGGGCGAGCGATACCTATAGGCGCATCAATATCGCTATTTCATACGGTGACCAAGCGTGGAATGTGGCAACTTCACCGCAGGCACATGTGAGCTTGCGCACGTAGAGTTGGTTCATTAGAGAGGTCTCAAAGACAAGGGACCACCACATGACTGACGAAGACAACCATGCTGTCGAACTGGCGGAACTTACAGCGGACGTCGTTTCCGCATACGTAGCCAATAACCCACTACCGGTTGCCAACTTGCCCGACCTGATTGCATCTGTGCACGCTTCATTGTCAGGTTTGAGCAGCCAGATCGCACCGGCTGCGAAAGAGCTTGTGCCTGCGGCAAATCCAAAAAAGTCTGTGTTCCCGGATTACATCATCAGCCTGGAAGACGGCCGGAAATTCCAGTCTATGAAACGCCACCTTGGCCTACTTGGCATGACTCCCGACGAATACCGGGAGAAGTGGGGCTTGTCTCACGATTACCCCATGGTCGCGCCGAACTACGCCGCGAAGCGATCGGCCCTTGCGAAGGCGTCTGGTCTAGGTCGAAAGGCCGCGCCTGTTAAGGTGTCTGCCAAGCGCAAGGCGAAGGCTTGAATCACGCGCCTAACGACGTTCAAAGAAAGGCCCGCTGCCGGCTTAGTGAGAGCCACGGCAGCGGGCTAAAGCTGGGAACGGCTTGAGGGGACACTCTTAGCCGTCAGCTTCCAACACCCTGCGCATATGTCCATGAGTGTTGCCTTAACTAGCTGTCGAACATTTTAAGTCATTCCGCGATTATGCCATTGCTCATCCGACTACTCGCCAATGCTCATCTACCGGCGTCGTCCCCACCCATCCCCCGCCAAATGGCGCCGGCCATTCCTTGCAAACATCATCGGCGACGGACCAGTGTGGGTTAGTTGGCTCCGGCATGAGGTGCCGGTTCCTCGGTCGAGATTGCGTCGACTGTCAGGCCCAGGGGCTCGATTGAGCCGTCCGCATGCTCGATAGTAATTTTGACCGGCCCCTCATCGATGTCGCCGAATTGCGAAGCAAACGTGATCTCAGACTGCATCGCGACCGACACCGATGCGAACGAAACCGTCCAGATTGGCCTGCCTAGTGCCGTCGAAAAGCCACCAGCGGCCACCCAGGTAGGCTTCGAACACGGCGTGGAAGTCACGAGGTTCGACCCCATAGGCGTAGCAGTCTGATGCCAGATCGACGCTGGCATCGCGTAGCTACTTCTGCTCGGACGACCAAGGGAAATTTATATATCGGTCGCGGCTGTCATAGCAGATGTTTCCATACATCTTGAGGTATGCATCCCGGCGCGCCGCGTTGGCATACACCGAGGCGGGGTCCTTGAGATCGGCCTCGTATTGCGCGAGATTGGCACTTGTCAGCGCTATAGGAAGGATGTCCATCGCCTGCGGGATGCTTTTGCCCTCAAGCCAGTCGGCCGCAAACTGTCCCATGGCATAGCCGAAGACGGGCGAGGACAACGAGATACTCGCCTTGTAAGGGCTGTTGCCTTTCCTGATTTCAGCGACAGCTTCCGCCTCTCCGTCAATTCCGCCAAGGAATTGGTCAGGTCGGTCTTTGCCTGCCGCGCGCAACGCTTCAAGCGCACCCAGCACGACCGCATCCGCGCCGAGCACGACGTCAACATCCGGATTGGCCAGCAGGATGGTTTTCATGGTAGCGGCGCCGCCTTCCTTGGTAACCGGCTTGGGTGCGATATCGGCGACGATGATCACGCCAGGCATCGCATTCAGGCCATCGCGCATAGCCGTGAACCGGGGCGCCAGAAACTCCATCGTATCCTGGGTCAGCAGAACGACCTTGGCCTTACCGCCGAGCTTGGTGTTGATATGGTCAATGGCTGCATCGGTCAGCACCTTGCCAGTTCGATATTGCGGGGCATTGAGCAGCAGCGTTGCCGGTGGGGGCACAATCGTGCCAACAAACGCCCCCGACCAGATCGCCTTCTGAAGAGCCGTACTGAAAGCCACTGGATCCGATGAGGTGGCAACCATGGCGCCAACCTTCGCCGCGACCAAAGACTGCACGTGGGCTATCGCCTTACCCACATCGTTTTCCGCCAACACTCTTCGATATTCCAGGCCGCGGTTCTTTGCAGCCATGGACAGACCGTGGTCGACCCCTTGCAGGAAGTCGCGCTCGTTCTCCTGCACGTAGGCCAACACTTTTGTGAGGCCAACCGGAGCGTTGCAGGAGGGCGCATGGGGATCGAAGGCGGGGAATACCGTTCGCTGGGTAATGCCGGGGGCGCCTTCCTTGGCATCCGCGACGGTAAGCCCGCCCATCGCGGCGACCAAAAGCAGCGCTGTCCCGATCAGCCGTAGACCGGCAATTTTATTGCGATCAACCATTTTTGTCCCCCTCGACATCACCTTTTGGCGGTGAACGCGCCAACGCTGGTGATGCCGCTGCAGTCATTTCACCTTGCGATGAACGGGTCTACTATCCAGCAGTAGCGCGCCGTGGTTTTGTCGAAAACACCAAATGGGCGGCCGTTCCGGGCTGGATATCCCGGTAGTCCAGTTTGGCGCCGAGGCTGATGCACATCGCATTGATGATTCTGCTGCCAACGCCGGTGCCTTTGGCAGGTGCGCCGTCTGCCTTTCCAACACCGTCGTCTTCGACCACCAGATCCGCCTGGCCACCTGGCAGCCTGCTTAGCCGGACGCGGATTTCTCCGACACCATCCGGATAGGCATACTTGAAAGCGTTGGTGACCAGTTCGGTGACCACAACGCCCAAATTGATGCTGATGTCCGTTTCGAGGTCGATTGGTTCGATCTTGTAAGACAGGCTGACACCGTGAACCTGGCTGCGCATCGACGTTTGCAGATGATCGAGCAGGCCGGTCAGATATTCGTCCAGGTCAACCGAGCGAGCGTTGGCCGAGCCATACAGCCGCCTGTGCACCAGCGAGATGGCAAAGATGCGGTCCTGGGTTTCGGCCAGCGCTTCCTTGGACGCGAGATCTCCGACAGCCTTCGCCTGCAGTTTCACCAGAGACGACACAAGAGCCAGGCTGTTGGCGACCCTGTGATTGACCTCTGACAAAAGCACTTCGGCTCGATCGCGCTCCTTTGCCAGGTCCTCGGTGCGGGTGGCGACACGTTGCTCCAGTTTGTCATTAAGCGCATTGACCTCGTCGTGGGTATCGCGAAGTTCCCTGGTGTAGCGAGCAGCACCATAGGCTGCTCCGCCAACCACAGCGATGATGACAAATCCGCCGATTGCCGAAACGAGCCGCAGCCACGCGCTGTTAGCTCGTTGTTCGACGACACCGGAGGTAAGCCGGTTATCTGCTTTTACAATGATACCCGAAAAGAACACATTGGCTTCGTCAGTCAAAGCCTTGCCTTTGTTCGTGCGGAATATCGCCAATATCTCGGCGTCGCGGTGATCTCGCTTGAGAGCGATTGTCTGGTCCAGCTCACCAAACTTGGCGGCAATGATTGCGGAAAGCCTTTCCAGTGTAGGCTTCGAATCGAGATAGGACGTCAGCAAGGTCTGCAGCGCTTGCATGTGGCGCTGTGCCCCAGCCTTGGCGGTTTCATATGGCCCCAAATAGATTTCGTTCCCGGTGATGACAAAGCCGCGCTCGCTCGCCTCGGCCGTCTGCATTGCATTTCTCAACTCGACAGCAGCGACTCGTATATCGCGCGCTTCAATCGCATTGTCGAAATAGGATTGAGCCCGCTGCCCCAGCCAGAAGTTGGTGGCGACAATGGCCATAAGCGCCGCAAACCCTATTAGCAGGGAGGCGGAAGTGAATCGGACAATTTTTCGGTTGGAGAATTGCATCGGCGCATTCCTGCCCGATTTTGGGCGAGTGCGCCATCAAGTATCGAGAGCTAATAAGCCCCGCGTGCAAAACTAGCCTCTTAGCTTTGCCCTTGCGACGTGATCGACCAACCAAGAAGGTAATCAGGTCGAGTTAGCGCCGATGATCGTGACTGGTAGCAGTTCAGTCAGAGTACAAGGCCACCGGTGCTGCACCGAGGGCCTTTGCTCTAGGGACCATCACTTCCGCGCCGTGACCAGAGTACCAGAACGTCCATCTCCCGACCCAGTGGCCCAGATGGATGTCCGCAGGCGACATCAAAAGTCGAGTGATCAGTTTGTCCTGTTGATCGATGTTATCGCAAGGTTCGTCAGCTTGTTGTTGGTGGCCTTCTCCTCGTC
>NZ_JAMYQZ010000137.1:0-9928 GCF_040321145.1 Mesorhizobium sp. M0514 | reverse complement strand
TCGCTCGACACCTCTCCCCCGATCAACGGGGGAGAGGAAGGGCTCCCTTCCGCAACCGCTGCGGAGGATGGGCAGGCAGGTGAGGGGCAGCGCAAACGTCCGCAGGAGATTCAAACCCTGAAGCGCTGCCTTAGACCGATATGCGAGATTGATCCGAGCTGGCGCGCCAGCGCCACTTATGTCCAACACGGTACGAATCCGGCCGATGCAAAATCGTTACCTGCCCTATTTATTGACCTTGCCCAGCCTGTTTCTGGCCGCAGTCGTCATCTTCTGGCCGGTCTGGGACCTGATCCAGATATCGACGCATGATGTCAGCCGTTTTGGGCAGCTGCGGGACTTCAACGATTTCGCCAATTATTCCGCCTTCCTCGCCGATCCCGATTTCCTGGCGGCACTCTGGCGCACCGGCCTGTGGACCGTGCTGGTGGTCGGCGGCGCGCTGCTGTTGTCCGTCCCCGTGGCGATGATCCTCAATACCGATTTCTACGGCCGCGGCATTGCCCGCGTCATCATCATGCTGCCCTGGGCGGTGTCGCTGACGATGACGGCGGTGGTCTGGCGCTGGGCGCTCAACGGCGAAAGCGGGATGCTGAACTCGGCGCTGATCGGGCTTGGCCTGATCCATGAGAACATCCAGTGGCTGGCGCGCGCCGAGACGGCATTCCCGATGCAGGTGCTGATCGGCATATTGGTGACGGTACCGTTCACCACGACCATCTTCCTCGGCGGCCTGTCGTCGATCCCCGACGACCTCTACGAGGCGGCGGCCCTGGAGGGGGCGACGCCGCTGCAGCAGTTCCGCGAGATCACCTTTCCGCTGCTGAAGCCGTTCATCAACATCGCCATCGTCCTCAACACCATCTACGTCTTCAATTCCTTCCCGATCATCTGGGTGATGACGCAGGGCGGGCCGGCCAACTCGACCGACATCCTGGTCACCCATCTGTACAAGCTGGCCTTCCGCATCGGCAAGCTTGGCGAAGCATCGGCGGTGTCGCTGCTGATGTTCGCCATCCTTTTGATCTTCACCATGATCTATGTGCGCCTCGCCATGCGGGAGCAACGCGCATGATGCCCAAGCTGAAGCGCACGATCATTGCCTGGCTGCTGCTTTCGCCGCTGCTCGTGGTGACCATCTTCCCCTTCGCGGTGATGTTTTTGACCGCGGTCAAGCCGCGGCAGGAGGTGCTGTCGCCGACCTGGTGGCCAAGCGAATTCCACTGGTCGAATTTTGCCGACATGTGGGTGGCGACCGGCTTTGGCGAGGCGCTGGCCAATTCGCTCTATGTCTCTGTTATCGCCACCGTCGGCGCCATCCTGATCTCGGTGCAGGCTGCTTACGCCATGTCGCGGTTTCGCTTTGCCGGCTACGGCGCCTTCCGCCAGTTCCTGCTGATCTCGCAGATGATCTCGCCGATCGTGCTGGTGCTTGGCCTGTTCCGGCTGATGGCCGCCTGGGGCCTGATCGAATCGACGACGGCGCTCGGCGTCATCTACATGGCTTTCAACGTCGCCTTCACCGTGTGGATGCTGCAGAGTTATTTCGACACCATCCCGCGCGATCTCGAGGAAGCAGCGTGGATGGAGGGCGCCGGCCGCTGGCTGACCTTGCGAAAAGTGTTTCTGCCGCTTTGCCTGCCGGCAATCGCGGTCACCGCCATCTTCACCTTCATCAACGCATGGAATGAGTTCGTCGTTGCGCTCACAATGCTGCGCAGCCAGGAAAGTTACACGCTGCCGATCCAGGTGTTCTCGCTGGTCGCCGGCCGCTACACGATCGAATGGCACCATGTAATGGCGGCGACGCTGCTGGCGACGCTGCCGGTGGCGATTCTGTTCATCTGGCTGCAGCGCTATCTCGTCCGCGGGCTGGCGCTCGGGGCGGTCAAATAACCGCGCCATTCACAACGGAGCTTTCATGCGCATCTTCACCGCCTCGCTGGCGACCGAAACCAACACCTTCTCGCCGGTGCCGACCGACCGGGCGTCGTTCGAGATGGCGTTCTATGCCGGGCCGGGCAAGCATCCAGACACGCCGACCTTGTGCTCATCGACGATGGTCGCGCTGCGCCGGCGTGCGGCTGCCGAAGGGCTGACCGTCATCGAAGGCACCGCCACTTGGGCGGAGCCGGGCGGGCTGGTGCAGCGGCAGACCTATGAGGCGTTGCGCGACGAGATTCTCGGCCAGTTGAAGGCAGCCTTGCCGGTCGACGCCGTCATCCTCGGCCTGCACGGCGCCATGGTGGCGCAAGGCTATGACGATTGCGAAGGCGATCTGCTGGAACGGGTTCGCGCAATCGTCGGGCCCGACGTGGTGATCGCGGTGGGGCTCGACCCGCACAGTCATCTGACCCCAAAGCGCGTCGCGGCATGCAATGTCATGGCCTATTTCCTCGAATTCCCGCACACCGACTTCTATGAGCGCGGCGAACATGTCGTCGAGCTTGGATTGGCGGCGGCGCGCGACGAGATCAAGCCGGTGATCTCGACCTTCGACTGCCGCATGATCCAGGTGCTGCCGACCAGCCGCGAGCCGATGCGCTCCTTCGTCGACCGCATCAAGGCGCTGCACGGCAAGGACGGCGTGCTGTCGGTGTCGGTCATCCATGGCTTCATGGCGGCGGACGTGCCCGAAATGGGCACGCGCATCCTGGTCGTGACCGACAATGACAAGGCCAAGGGTGATGCGCTGGCGGAGAGGCTAGGGCGCGAGCTTTACGCCATGCGCGAAAAGACGGCGATGACGATGCTGAACACCGAGGATGGCATCGCGCGGGCACTGGCGGTGCGCAAGGGAAACCCCGGCAAGCCGGTTGTGATTGCCGACATCTGGGACAATCCCGGCGGTGGCGTCGCCGGCGACGGTACCGTTGTGCTGCGCGCCATGTTGGAACAGGACGTTGACAATTTTGGCGTGGCGACGATCTGGGACCCGATCGCCGTCACATTTTGCCAGGCGGCAGGCGAAGGCGCCGTCATCGACCTGCGCTTCGGCGGCAAGGCCGGGCCGCTGGCCGGCGAACCGATCGATGCGCGCGTCAAGGTGTTGAAGGCTGTCCGCGAGGGCTGGCAGAGCTTCGGGCCAAGCCGGGTGACGCTCGGGCCAACGGCGCTGGTGCGCGTCGAGGGCACGGAAATCGACATCATCCTCAACACCAACCGCACGCAGACCTTCGAGCCGGATATTTTCTCGAACATCGGTATCGATCCGATGAGCAAGGGCATATTGCTGATCAAGTCGACCAACCATTTCTACGCCGGCTTTGAACCGATCGCGGCGGAGATCATCTATGTCTCGGCGCCGAGCTCGTATCCGAGCAATCCGGCGGTGACGGATTACAAGAAGCTGACGCGGCCGGTTTGGCCAAGGGTGGCGGATCCTTGGCGCTGGTGATCTCCCCGCTTGAGAGGGAGATGTCGCCAAAGGCGACAGAGGGGGTCCTCGCGCGTGAAGCGCCGACCTTCATCTGCCGCAGGAGGTCGAGCCCAGTCGGACCGACCCCCTCTGGCCGCTTTGCGGCCATCTCCCCCTCGAGGGGGGAGACAAGGCGGCGCTATAGCAATCCCCGCTTCACCATCATCGCTTCCGGCGAAGGCATCTTGCCGCGGAACGCCGTGTACAGCTCCTCCGGATCCTTCGACCCGCCGGCGGCATAGATATTCTTCCGAAGCCGTTCCGCCAGCGCCGGGTTGAAGGGATCGCCGGTCTCCTCGAAGGCGGCGAAGGCGTCGGCGTCGAGCACTTCCGACCACATGTAGGAATAGTAGCCGGCTGAATAACCGTCGCCGGAGAAGATATGGCCGAAATGCGGGGTGCGATGACGCATGGCGATGGTGTCGGGCATATCAAGCTTTTCCAGCGTTTCGGCTTCGAAACGCAGCGGTTCCGCCGGCGCATCCGGCCGCGCGTGATACGCCATGTCGATCAGCGCCGACGCTGTGAACTCGACCGTGGCGAAACCGGCGCCGAACGTGCGGGCGGCCAGCATCTTGTCGAGCAGCGACTTCGGCATCGGCTTGCCGGTCTTAACATGCAGCGCATGCTTTTCCAGCACTGCGGGCACCGTCAGCCAGTGCTCGTAGAGCTGCGAAGGCAGTTCGACGAAATCGCGGGAAACCGACGTGCCCGCCACTGACGGCCAGGTGACGTCGGTCAGCATGCCGTGCAAAGCATGGCCGAACTCGTGGAACAGGGTCTTGGCCTCATCGACCGACAGCAGCGCCGCTTCCCCCGCCGGCGGCTTGGCGAAGTTCATGATGTTGTAGATCACCGGCTTGGAGCCATCCCCAAGCTTGTAGCCAGACTTCAGCGCGCTCATCCAGGCGCCAGAACGCTTCGAGGATCGGGCGAAATAGTCGGCGAGGAACAGGCCGCGCTCGCTGCCATCGGCGTTCTTCACCACGAAGACGCGCGCGTCGGGATGCCAGGCGGCGATGCCCTTCTTCTCCTCGAAAGTGATGCCGAACAGTTTGGTGGCGACGTCGAAGCAGGCGTCGATGATGCGGTCGAGCTGCAGATAGGGTTTCAGCTCCGCCTCGTCGAAGGCGAATTTTTCGGCGCGCAATTTCTCCTGGTAGAAGCGCCAGTCCCAGGCGGCGAATTTTTCGTTGCTGCCTGCCTTGGTCGCCAGCCGCTCCAGCTCCTTCTGGTCGGCGCCGGCCTTCTCCAGCGCTTTCTCCCAGACCGGGTCGAGGAGGTCGTGCACCGCCTTCGGCGTCTTGGCCATGGTGTCGTCGAGCTTCAGCGCGGCGAACGAGGCATAGCCGAGCAGCCTGGCCTTTTCGGCGCGCAATTTCAGCATGTCGCGCACCACTGCGGTGTTGTCGCTGGCGCCGCCATTCTGGCCGCGCATGGTGAAGGCGCGGAAAGCGGTCTCGCGCAGATCGCGGCGTTCAGAAAAGGTCGTGAACGGCTCATAGATAGAGCGCGACAAGGTGACGGCGTAGCGGCCCTTCTGGCCGCGCGTCTCAGCGGCTTCGGCCATCGAACTCTTCACGAAGTCCGGCAGGCCCGCAAGATCAGCCTCGTCGAGGAAAAGCGCCCAGTCGCGCTCGTCGGCCAGCACGTTCTGGCCGAAGGTCGTGCCGAGCGAGGACAGCTCCTCGCTGATGTTGGCCAGCCGCTTCTTGCCGTCGGCGTCGAGTTTTGCGCCCGATCGCACAAAGCCTTTCCAGGTCTTCTCCAGCACCCGCAGCGTCTCGGCGTCGAGTTTGAGCGTCTCCCGGCGTTGATAGAGATCGTCGATGCGGGCAAACAGTTTCTCGTTCATTGAGATCGCCGAGAAATGCCGCGACATCTTCGGCGAGATCTCACGCTCCAGCGCCTGGATCGAATCGTTGGTGTGGGCGCCGGCCCGGCACCAGAAGATCGACGAGACATGGTCGAGCGGCTCACCGGCGAGCTCGAGGGCTGCTAGCGTATTCTGGATGGTCGGCACATCCTTGTTGCCGGCGATCGCATCGATTTCGGCCTCATGTGCCTTCAGCGCCGCGTCGAACACCGAGGAGAAATCGTCGTCGCCGATGCTGGCAAAATCCGGCAGGCCGAGCGGCCCTTGCCATTTGGTCAGCGGATGGGCGGCGAGATCGACGGTTTTCGTGGACGGCATGGGGGATCTTTCGATGATTGGCGGAGCTTGCTGACCGATGTAGGGCGATGACTGGCGCGGCGCAACAGCGCGGCCGTTCAAGCCCGTGTCAGAAGCCGTCGCAATTTTCCGCGATCGCCGCTTGCGAACCGGCGGTGATGCGGTTGCCGGTGACGGCGAACGTTTCCTGCATAAGCATGTCATTGTTGGGGAAATCATAGCAGGCGATGACAGTGGTGACGCCGGCCTCGCTCTTTTCGACGCGATGCCGGATTGCGGCGCCGGCGACCGCGCCCTTCCATTCGTCCATCGACGCGATGAACTCCTGCTTCGACTGCACGACGCCGAGATCGTCGAGCTTGATGCGGACATCGTCGGCGAGCAGGTCCGACAATTCGGTGCGATCGGCGACCAGCAGCGCCGAATACCAGCGGTCGATAATGGCGCCGTCATCGGAGCGGGCAGGGACGAGCGAAATCAGCAGCGCCGCTACGGCGAAAGCGATCGCAGGCCAAACCCGCATTCTTGCCTCCTCTTATTTGACCATGCCCTTATCCGAAAACCGGTTCCCACTTTTCGGGATCATGGGTCTACGTCAAATCCGGCCGCTCGAAGTCGCCGGTGTCCTTGTTCATCACCCAGAGCTCGCCGGTCGAGATGTCGAACCAGGCGCCATGCAGCGACAGCCGCCCCTTGCCTTCGAGGATGGAGACGCAAGGGAAGGTCCTGAGATTGGCGATCGAATAGCGGATGGAAATCCGCTCCAGCGCCGTCTGCCGTTCGGTTGCCGTCATGAACGTGCTGGACGAAACGGTTTCGGCCGCCGGCGCGATCAGGCTCATCCATTTGCCGATGAAGTCGCCGGGCGACAGCGGCGCCGAATTGGTGTCGAGCGCGGCGCGGATGCCGCCGCAGCGGCCATGGCCCATCACCACGATGTTTTTCACCTTCAGGCTCTGCACGGCGAATTCGAGCGCGGCCGAGGTCGAGTGGAACTCGCCGTCCGGCGCATAGGGCGGCACCAGATTGCCGACATTGCGCAGGACGAACAGTTCGCCCGGACCGGCGTCGAAGATCGCCTCGGGGGCAGAGCGGGAATCGCAGCAGGCAACGATCATGGTTTCGGGTGCCTGCCCCTCGCGGGCAAGCTCGCGATAGCGTCCGCTCTCGGTGAGATAGCGGCCATTCATGAAGTTGCGGTAGCCGGTCCAAAGATGTTCGGGGAGATGGGGCATGGGCTAGGGATGAAGCCTTTCGGGGTTAGCGACGGCAGCTCATTTCAAGTTAGAAAGGCTCTAACGGCAAATGCCCGTCGCGGGCAATGCCGAATTGCGGATGGCTTCGTCGCAAATCGCCATGCCGCACGCATGGCTCGCCGCTTGCCTCACGCCCAGATCGCCAGGGGAATGCCCAAACGGTCGGCAAGCGGCGGGTCGGGAAACGGCTTTGCCTCGCCGCCGGCAATGCGTCCGGCAATCAGCATCATCGCTGCGGCGTCGAGGAAATCGTCGGCGGCAGCACCGCGTTTGCGGCGGCTGGTCAAGGAAAGCTCTGGTATAGCCGTGCCGGCAGAGCAGTGCCTTGCGCTCTTCCATCCCGGCAGGATTGACTGCGCCCTTGATCTTCTTCGGCAGCGTCATCGGTTTTTCGCCGTTCAGCCGGCAGAAGGCCACTTCGGGGTGCGATTCGAAGACGCGGCGGCGCAGTTGCGGACGTGCGATCAGCAGCGCGTCGATCTCGCGTATCTTGGCAAAGATGCCGAAGGCCTGGATCGAGACGCCGCGTGGCGGATCGGAGGTCGCCCTGGCCACCTCGCTGGCGCGCCGATGCGCCTCATACCAGGCCTCGACCGTGGTGAAGTCGCTGATGTCGGCGTAGAGGGCCGCGCGGGACGGGATAGAGAAGACGCTGGATTGCCGTGCTCCGAGCATTGGCCGTACCAAGGTCTCCGGCCCGCGCCCGCCTCTTTGCGAGACGTCCGGCAGGCCGATCGGCATGTCGACGGCCACTGCCGCATCGGCGGGCAAGGCGTCGAGCAGGGCCGCAAAGCTGGGAAAGACGCGGACTGACGGCGCGGCATCCAGATCGCGGCGGACGGCGATCCAGCCGGCCTTGCAGCCGTCTACGCCGACGACCACGGTCGAGGTCACGCCCGGCGGTCCCGCCCCGGATGCGTGAGGTGGCGCAGCTGCACCATCGCCATCGGATGCGACAGGCTCTGGGCATCGGTTTCAAGCTGCAACTCGTCGCCGCCACGCTTGGCGGTTCGCGCCAGGATTTCGTAGACGGCGGCGGTGGTCGATTGCAGCGCCTTGATCGGCGGCTGCCTCGACAGGATGCGGGCGAGGTAGACGGCCGCAGTCAGGTCGCCGAGGCCATTCGGCGGCTTGTCGATGAGGCGGTGTTCGGCCAGCAGCGCCTGGGTGCCGTCAAGCAGCAGATTGCCGGTGCCGCCGGTCATCATCGACTGTGCCGACGTCACCAGCATTGTTGACGGTCCGGCATGGAGGGCGGCCGAGATCACCGATTTCAGATCGGGCAAAGGCGCGCCGGCCATCCACTCCAGCTCATAGCGGTTGGGGGTGGCGATGTCGGCGATCGGCATCAGCCGGTCGCGCATCGCGGCGGCCGTCGGCTCGGGCACATAGAGCCCGCCGGAATCGCCCATCACCGGATCGCATATATAGATCGCGTCCGGCGTCTTGGCCTTGACCGCCGCAACCAGCGAGGCGACGGCCTCGGCCTGGCCGGCCTCGCCGAGATAGCCCGACAGCACCGCGCCGACCTCACCCAGCCAGGGCGCGCGCTCGAGATCGGCCATCAGCGGCTTGAACTGGTCGA
Organism: Mesorhizobium sp. M0514; assembly: GCF_040321145.1. Lineage (NCBI taxonomy): Bacteria > Pseudomonadati > Pseudomonadota > Alphaproteobacteria > Hyphomicrobiales > Phyllobacteriaceae > Mesorhizobium > Mesorhizobium sp. M0514. Next base: position 1,496 of record NZ_JAMYQZ010000137.1, on the reverse strand, counting down.
GCGGCGGCACGATGCGCGTGGCGCGGCCATGGCCCGGATGCCAGGGCAGGATGACCGTCGGTACCGCCCACACCGGAAAGCCCAGCGTCTCCAGCGCAAACACGGCGGCGCGGTTACCGACCGAGCCGCGGGCGACATGGCTGGAAATGACGATGACCGCGCGCGGCGCGTCGGCTTTTTCGCTGTTCATGGAAAATCCTAGATACGGATAATTTTTCGTTGAATCGTCATCCTGATCTATCTCTTTGGTTGGAGCATGATCTCCGGACAAAACGGTTCCCGCTTGTCCGAGAAAACCGGTTCCCACTTTTCAGGATCATGCTCTAGCTGCCCCGGGAGACGTAGTACACGAGCCAGATCAAAAGGCCGAGGGCGACGATGAGCCCAAGTGTGCGGCCGATGCGGGTGCCCCAGACCTCGATCGGATCGGATCGGTCGGCCTCGGCTGCGGTAACATGATCGCGGGCGCCTTTCGCTGCCCGTGACACCAGCGATGCGCCGCCAAGGCCGCCCTCGTTCGCCACGCGCTCGATAATGCGGCGCGATTCGCTGTCATCGTCGCGGCCTTCCGCCATGATCCTGTCCTGTTTGCCGGCAACCATATCGTGTTCGCGCGATCAATCACAGGGCCTCGCCGGCGCATGAATGCGCGCCAGGAATGCGCGCCAGCGGCAGACATTTTCTTGAGCGCGGATTGTGCTAATGCTTCGCATGCAACTTCTGTCGAGGGACCTCACCATGTTTGCCCAGCGCCTTGCCTTCCCTTTCCGCAGTCTGCCGGCCGTGCTGATGATGGCCGTCGTGCTGCCTCTGCTCGCCGGCTGCGGCTTCAACACCATCCCGACGGCGGAGGAAAACGCCAAGGCGGCATGGAGCGAGGTGCTGAACCAGTATCAGCGTCGGTCCGACCTCATTCCCAATTTGGTCGAGACGGTGAAGGGCTATGCCTCGCATGAAAAGGACACGCTCGATGCGGTGGTCGAAGCGCGCGCCAAGGCGACGCAGATCACGGTGACGCCGGAAACGCTGAAGGACCCCGAAGCGCTCAAGAAGTTCCAGGATGCGCAATCAGGGCTGACCAGCGCGCTGTCGCGGCTGATCGCGGTGTCGGAGGCCTATCCCGACCTCAAGGCCAACCAGAATTTCCTGGCGCTGCAGGCGCAACTCGAAGGCACCGAGAACCGTATCGCCGTGGCGCGGCGCGACTACATCCTGGCGGTCAAGGATTACAATCTGACGCTGAGGACCTTTCCGTCGGTGCTATGGGCAACCTTCTGGTTCCGCAGCAACGAGCCCTTCGCCAACTTCACCGTCGAAGAAGACAAGATGCAGCCTCCGAAGGTCGATTTCGGCACGAAGCAGGGCGGGTGATGACGTCTGGGTGAGCTTGGCCTTTGCCAGCCTTGCGTTCCTTCACACCCCCCTCTGTCCTGCCGGACATCTCCCCCTCAAGGGGGGAGATCAGCTGTCTTCTGTCCTTGCGCCAATTATCAGCG
>NZ_JAMYQZ010000136.1:0-10147 GCF_040321145.1 Mesorhizobium sp. M0514 | reverse complement strand
AGCGAGGCGAGGTCCGCGGCGAGGAACTCGGCTTTGCCGCCGGCGGATTCGATTTCTGCGACGGTTGCCTTGCCGCGAGCCGCGTCACGGCCATGCACCAGCACGCGCGCGCCGCCGTCGCCCAGCCTTTGCGCGACGGCGCGGCCGACGCCGTCGGTCGAGCCGGTGATGAGGATTGTCTTGTCTTTCAGGTCCATGTCGGGAGCCTCCATATTCGCTCTGGATGCCAAGATGGTGCGCTTTGCGCTCGCCAAACAGTTCAAACTTTATCCTGGTATCGATACTGCTATACTGCGCCCTCATGGATGCTTCCGCACCATCGCCCGAAGACAGCCGCCGGCGCGAGCTTGGCGCCTTCCTGCGTTCGCGCCGCGAACGGCTTTCGCCGTCAGCCACCGGCATTGCGGCCGGCGCGAGGCGGCGTACGCCCGGTCTGCGCCGCGAGGAAGTGGCGATGATCGCCGGCGTCGGCACGACCTGGTACACCTGGCTGGAACAGGGCAGGGATGTGCGGCCTTCGGTGGAGGTACTGACGGCGCTTTGCGAGGCCTTGCGCCTCGATGCCGCCGAGAAGCGGCATTTGTTCACGCTGGCCGGCCGCCAGCAGCCCGAGCGGCGGCGCATTACCCCGGTCAAGGTCGAAGGTCCCCTGCTGCACATGCTGCAGAGTCTCGTCCTGCAACCGGCCTATATTGTCGGGCCGCGCTGGGATGTGCTGGCCTGGAACGCCGGGGCGGTTGCCATTTTCGGCGATTACGGCTTGTTGGAGGGCGACGCCCGTAACATCCTCCATGGCGTGTTCACCGATCCGCACCGGCGCCATTTGCTGGTCGACTGGGAACAGCTGGCGCGCGCCACCCTTGCGGCGTTTCGCGCCGAGAGCGCGAAATACACCGGCGACCCGGATTTCGAGCGGCTGATCGCGCTTATGATGCGGTCGAGCCCGGAGTTCCGGGAGTGGTGGCCGCAGCGAGATGTGGTGCATCGTCTCTCCGGCAAGAAGTATCTGCGCCATCCGATCGCCGGCGCGATGGCGTTCGAGCATATGAGCCTGTCGATCGATGACGGCTCGGACATGAAGCTGATCGTCTACACGCCGCTGGCCGAGCAGAATTCGGTCGCCAAGCTGCAGGCATTGGTGGACGCGCTGCCTGTCGAACGGCGCAGTGCCTAGTTGACGTTGTGAATGCAAGTTCCTACCTCTCCGAGACAATTTCCGGGGAGGCACATAGATGATCTTTTTAAGTCATAATCACGCGGACAAGCCCGTTATTGAACCGGTTGCACTTCGGCTCCGCGAAATTTTTGGGCAGGACAAGGTTTTTTACGACAGCTGGTCAATACAGCCAGGCGATGGCATCATTGATAAAATGAACGAAGGCCTGACTTCGCCAAAGTTTGTTTTTTTCTTTGTTTCTGGAAAAAGTCTTCAGAGCAACATGGTCAAGCTCGAATGGCAGAACGCATTATATAAAGCCACGAAGGGCGAGTGCAAAATCATTCCCGTTCGTGTGGATGGCTCCACGATGCCGCCTGTACTTCTTCAGAACGTCTACATCGATATGTTCGCCAATGGGATTGAAGCAGCGATTGTTCAGATCGTGAATGTCATCCAAGGAAATAATACGTTCACCCCGCAGCATATGGGATTCTCCAATCTCACCTATAGCTTTTCAGGTAATCCGTCTGTTGCCGTGGACATCGTAATTTCGGCTTCTCACCTCATGGAGCCGAATCCCTCATTTCTTGTTTTGATAGACAACGAAGAGGGTGAAATCATAATCGAGATGAACGGTGGAGTGCCGCATCGGGGTGGGTTCAACAAAGGCATCACCCTGGACAACGGCATAGTGGTGAATGGCTTTGCTATTGCTCCACTCGGCGGAGCCATCACACCTAAAATGCCGACGAAGCTAAAGATCACACCGCAACAGGGCAAGCTCGTAGCGTTTAGGGGAGTTCTTCATCAGGCATCTTATGACGAATGGAAAGCAATACCTCCAAGGAACTGAGTATCACGCAACTGAGCACCGCGGCAGTTATCAGGGCTTCGGCTTCAGCCCATCGATAAACAGCTGTTCGAGAAAGCGCGCCGCATCCTCGAAGCGGCCGTCGCCGCCGCGGTCGGCGCCGAGCACGGCGCGGACCTGGACGTCGAAATCGGCGTAATGCTGGGTCGTCGCCCAGATCGAAAAGATCAGGTGCCAGGGATCGGTGCGGGCGATTTTTCCTGCGCGCATCCAGCCCTTGATGACGTTGGCCTTCTCGTCGACCAGCGTTTTCAGCTCACCCGCCAGCAGCGGCATGATGCGCGGCGCGCCTTGCAGGATCTCGTTGGCGAACAGCCGGCTTTCCCTGGGAAAATCACGCGCCATTTCGAGCTTGCGCCGGATGTAGCTCCTGAGCTCGGTCAGGGGGTCGCCGATGTCGTCGAGTTCACGTAGCGGCGCCAGCCACGTCGCCAGCAGCCGCTCCATCAGCGTTTCGTGGATGTCTTCCTTGCGGCGGAAATAGTAGAGCAGGTTCGGCTTCGACATCCCGGCGGCCTCGGCGATCTGGTCGATGGTCGAACCGCGAAAGCCGTTGGCGGAGAAGACTTCGAGGGCTGCCTCCAGGATCAGTTCGCGCTTTTCCTGCTGGATGCGGGTGCGGCGAGGGGCTGAGCCTTCCATGGCGCCGCTCACCCCTGCAAGCCTTGGCCGCAGGGTTCATCTGGACCAATTCTCTGGACCAGTTTTTCTCTTACCCGTGGAGCGCACTTCGCAGGCCGCATTTCCGCTAGTAATCCCTTGACCGCCGACAGGGCGGTGCTAACGTTTGTCCAATCGGTCAAAAATTTGCGTAGCATGAAAACGCAGCAAAGACCAAGCTTTGGAAAGACCAAGCGTTAGCCGCACCGAAACAGGTTACAAGGGGAAGTCTTGGTCATGTCCAACCGGCTGAAAGTCACGCCGAACGATCTCAGCGCATTCTGGATGCCGTTCACGGCAAACCGGCAGTTCAAACAGGCGCCGCGCATGTTCGTTTCCGCCAAGGACATGCACTACACCACCAGCGACGGCCGCAAGGTGCTCGATGGCACCGCCGGCCTCTGGTGCGTCAATGCCGGCCATTGCCGTCCCAAGATCACCGAGGCGATCCAGCACCAGGCGGCCGAACTCGACTATGCGCCGGCCTTCCAGATGGGCCACCCGATCGTGTTCGAACTGGCAAACCGCCTGGTCGATCTCGCGCCCAAGGGCATGGACCATGTCTTCTTCACCAATTCCGGTTCGGAATCGGTCGAAACGGCGCTGAAGATGGCGATCGCCTATCACCGTGTGAAGGGCGAGGGCGCGCGCACCCGCCTGATCGGCCGCGAACGCGGCTATCACGGCGTCAATTTCGGCGGCATCTCGGTCGGCGGCATCGTCACCAACCGCAAGATGTTCGGCACGCTGCTCGGCGGCGTCGACCACATGCCGCACACGCATCTGCCGGAAAAGAACGCCTTCTCCAAGGGCGTGCCGGAATATGGCGCGGAACTCGCCAACGAGCTGGAGCGCATCGTTGCCCTGCATGACGCCTCGACCATCGCCGCTGTCATCGTCGAACCGGTCGCCGGCTCCACCGGCGTCATCCTGCCGCCGAAGGGCTATCTGCAGAAACTGCGCGAGATCTGCACCAAGCACGGCATTTTGCTGATCTTCGACGAGGTCATCACCGGTTTCGGCCGTCTCGGCGCGCCGTTCGCAGCGGATTATTTCGGCGTCACGCCCGACATCATGACCACCGCCAAGGGCGTCTCCAACGGCGTCATCCCGATGGGCGCGGTGTTCGTGAAGAAGGAAATCCACGACGCCTTCATGACCGGCCCCGAGCACATGATCGAGTTCTTCCACGGCTACACCTATTCGGGCAATCCGATTGCGTGCGCCGCGGCACTCGGCACGCTCGACACCTACAAGGAAGAGTGCCTGCTGACCCGCGGCGAGGAACTGGCGCCCTACTGGGAAGATGCGCTGCATTCGCTGAAGGACGAGCCGCATGTCATCGACATCAGGAATATCGGCCTGATCGGCGCGATCGAACTGGCGCCGATCGCCGGCAGCCCGACCAAGCGGGCCTTCTCGGCCTTCGTCAAGGCGTTCGAGCGCGGCGCGCTGATCCGCACCACCGGCGACATCATCGCGCTGTCGCCGCCACTGATCATCACCAAGGGCCAGATCAACGAATTGATCGACCATGTCAGAGAAGTGCTGAGGGCGATCGATTGACAAACCGGGCGCGGATAGCCCTCCCCCTCGAGGGGAGGGTGGCCGCGAAGCGGTCGGGTGGGGTCGGTGCGACCGGACGCCGACCTGCTCTTTTGTTCCGAGGCCGCTCCTGATGCCCCGTACCCGCGTGAGCTTCGAAATGCGCCAAAAGGCGCGAGCGCTTCGAATTCACGCGACCAAGGGAGAATCGCTGCTGTGGTATGAACTGCGGGACCTGAAATCAGCCGGCATCAAGTTTCGCCGTCAGTGCCCGATTGGCCCGTACATCGTGGATTTTGCCTGCTTGGCGGTGAAGCTGATCGTTGAGGTCGATGGCGACATGCACGAACACGACAGGGGTAGTCGGCACGATGCCGTTCGCGATGCTTATCTGCGATCGCTCGGATTTGAAGTCTTCCGTGTTGACGAGCCCGATGTCATAAACAGCGCTTGGCACGTCGCGCAGGTGGTCAAAGAGAAGGTCGCGCGCGTCGCGGGCGACCCCACCCGACCGCTTCGCGGCCACCCTCCCCTCGAGGGGGAGGGGGACGCCGCCGCCCCGCAACCGATGAGGTTTTAGAGCATGGCCGCCCCAGGCGAGAATCTGCGAATCAATTCAGACCGTTTGTGGGATTCCATCATGCAGATGGCGAAGATCGGCCCCGGTATTGCCGGCGGCAACAATCGCCAGACCGTGACCGACGAGGACGGCGAGGGACGGCATCTGTTCAAGCGCTGGTGCGAGGCGGCCGGGCTCGAAATGGGGCTTGACGAAATGGGCACCATGTTTGCCCGCCGGGAAGGCGCTGATCCCAGCCTGCCGCCGGTTTATGTCGGCAGCCATCTCGACACGCAGCCGACCGGCGGCAAATATGACGGCGTGCTCGGCGTGCTCGGCGGGCTGGAGATTATTCGCTCGCTTAACGATCTCGGCATCCAGACCAGGCATCCGATCGTCGTTACCAACTGGACCAATGAGGAAGGCTCGCGCTTTGCCCCGGCTATGATGGCGTCCGGCGTGTTCGCCGGTGTGCTCGATCAGGCGGACGTGTATCAGCACACTGATAAACAGGGCAGGAAATTTGGCGAGGAGCTGGAGCGCATCGGCTGGAAAGGCACCGAGAAAGTCGGTGATCGCAAGATCCACGCCTTCTTCGAACTGCATATTGAGCAGGGGCCGATCCTCGAGGACGAAGGCATCGACATTGGCGTCGTCACCCACGGCCAGGGCCTGAAATGGCTGCAGGTAACGCTGACCGGCAAGGAGGCGCATACCGGCTCGACCCCGATGCCCAAGCGCCGTAATGCCGGGCTCGGCATGGCTCGGGTCATCGAACTGGTGCACGAGATCGCCATGGACTACCAGCCCGACGCCGTCGGCGCGGTCGGCCACATGGAGGTGTTTCCGAACTCGCGCAACATCATCGCCGGGCGCACCGTCTTCACCATCGACATCCGCTCGCCCGAGAAGGAAGTGCTGGACGCGATGGATGGGCGCATACGCGAAGGCATCGACACAATCTGTGAGGCGCTCGACATCCAGTACAAGGTCGAGCAGGTCGGCGCTTTCGATCCGGTCACCTTCGATGCCGGCTGCGTCAAGGCGATCCGCGACGCCGCCGATCGGCTCGGCTATTCCCACCGCAACATCGTCTCCGGCGCCGGCCACGACGCCTGCTGGATCAACCGCGTTGCGCCGACCGCCATGGTGATGTGCCCCTGCGTTGACGGGTTGTCACACAACGAGGCTGAGGAAATCACCAAGGAATGGGCCGGCGCCGGCGCCGACGTGCTGTTCCATGCGGTGGTAGAGACAGCGGGGATCGTGGCGTGAACTAAGATCTGTATTCAAAACGACGCTCACAAGAAGCGCGAAGAGAACAAGGGAACACGACAATGACCAAAGTCATCCGAAACGGCACCATCGTCACCGCCGACCGCACCTGGAAGGCCGATGTGCTGATGCAGCACGGCAAGATCGTCGCCATCGGCTCGAACCTGCATGGCGACCATGAGTTCGACGCCAGCGGCTGTTACGTCATGCCGGGCGGCATCGATCCGCACACCCATCTCGAAATGCCGTTCATGGGCACCTATTCGGCCGACGATTTCGAGTCCGGGACGCGTGCGGCCCTTTCCGGTGGCACCACGATGGTGGTCGATTTCTGCCTGCCGGCGCCGCAGCAGTCGCTGCTGGAAGCGTTGCAGATGTGGGACAACAAGACCTCGAAGGCTGCCTGCGACTACTCCTTCCACATGGCGATCACCTGGTGGGGCAAGCAGGTGTTCGACGAGATGGCCACCGTCGTCGACAGAGGCATTACCTCGTTCAAGCATTTCATGGCCTACAAGGGCGCGCTGATGGTGGACGACGACGAGATGTACGCGTCGTTCCAGCGCTGCGCCGATCTCGGCGCGCTGCCGCTTGTTCATGCCGAGAATGGCGACGTGGTTGCGGCGCTGTCGCAAAAGCTGCTCGCCGCCGGCAATAATGGCCCCGAGGGACACGCCTATTCGCGGCCGCCGGAAGTGGAGGGCGAGGCGACCAACCGCGCCATCATGATCGCCGACATGGCCGGCGTGCCGCTCTATGTCGTGCATGTGTCCTGCGAGCAGAGCCACGAAGCCATCCGCCGCGCCCGCCAGAAGGGCATTCGGGTTTTCGGCGAGCCGCTGATCCAGCATCTGACGCTGGATGAAAGCGAGTATTTCGACAAGGATTGGGACCATGCGGCGCGCCGCGTCATGAGTCCGCCCTTCCGCAACAAGCTGCACCAGGATTCGCTGTGGGCCGGCCTGCAGGCGGGATCGCTGCAGGTGGTGGCGACCGACCACTGCGCCTTCACCACCAAGCAGAAGCGCAACGGCGTCGGCGATTTCACCAAGATCCCGAACGGCACTGGCGGGCTTGAAGACCGCTTGCCCGTGCTGTGGACGACGGGCGTCAACACCGGGCGGCTGACGATGAACGAGTTCGTCGCGGTGACTTCGACCAACATCGCCAAGATCCTCAACATGTATCCTAGGAAGGGCGCCATCGTCGAAGGCGCGGACGCCGACATCGTGGTGTGGGACCCCAGCGCCAAGAAGACCATCACCTCGAAGAAGCAGCAATCGGTGATCGACTACAACGTCTTCGAAGGTTTTGAGGTGACCGGCCTGCCGCGCTTCGTCTTTTCGCGCGGCGAATTGTCGGTCGAGGAAGCGGAGGTCAAGGCCAAGCCCGGCCATGGCGAATTCGTCGCCCGCGAGCCGAACGCGGCGGTCAACCGGGCTCTATCGACCTGGAAGGACATCACCGCGCCGCGCAAGGTCGAACGCACCGGCATTCCGGCGACAGGCGTTTGACGTTGCGGAGCCCGGGGGCGCTCATTTCACTGGTCGTGGCGATGGTGGTCGCTGGTCCGGCAACAGGGGCCGAGAGGCTGGTGGGCTTCTGGGGCAACGATGCCGGTTGTGTCTTTGCAAAGGCCGGCTTTCAGGGCCGCGACGATTATATCGTGCTGACCGCCGAGGGCATCGAGACCTATGGCAGCGGCTGCCGGTTCGCGCAGCAATTGACGTGGGCGCCGGGCACGCAATCACTTGATGCGACCTGTTCCGCCGAAGGCGAGGCGGGGACGACGGCTGAAACCGTTGTGGTCACCAACAAGGGCGAGGGTGGGTTCTTCGTGACCATTCCCGGTCTTGAAGAAATGGGGCCGTTGCAACCGTGTTCGTGACGTTGGAGCTGGGGGAATGAGCGCGCGCGGTTTGGGGCCGTCTGTTGCGATGGTAGTCGTTCTGGCTGCGGGTCAGGCCCTTGCGGCAGGCATCGACCTGACGAAACCCTATGGGGACAAATATGGCTGCATCAACCGCAACGGCCAGGAAGTCGCCGCCGATCGGATGCTGCTTTTGACCGACGAGGCATTGGTCACCGCCGCCAGCGCCTGCACCTTCACGGAGAAGCAAGCGCAGGCTGATGGTTCGCTGGTGGTGACGGCGACATGCGAGGCCGAAGGTGAAGACGGACAGGAGCCGACCAAATTCACCATCAAGCGCAGCGCCAAGAACGCCAAGAAGCTGACGGTCGCCGACGAGGACGGCAATGTCATGGGCGAAGTGGCGCGGTGCAAATGACGGCAGTCCCGTCAGCGTCAGGCCACCAGCGCATCCAGCTCCGGCAACAGGACGACGCTTTCCTGTTCATTGGGATCGGTGCGGGCGATGACGGCCGAGGACGGGGCGTTGCTCATATTGGCCGGCAGATGCGGTACGCCGGCCGGGATGTAGAAGAGGTCGCCGGCCTTGACGACGATGTGGTTCTCGAGCCTGTCGCCATACCATGTGTGGACCTCGCCCGAGAGCACATAGATCGCCGTCTCATGGCTTTCATGCAGATGCGCCTTGGCGCGGGCGCCGGGCGGCAGGGTGAGCAGATGCATGCAGATGCCGGACGAGCCGACCGTCTCGGCTGCAATGCCGGCAAAATAGGTCAATCCCTGCTTGCCTTCATAAGTGCTTTCAGGACGGATAAGGTGACAAGTGGGTTTGGGCGACATCGGCAAGGCTCCGGGCGTCGAGTGGGTGGGATTGGACGAGTGGAAAGCAACATCAACGCGAATGCAACGGCATTTCATCCTGGGCGGCTGCGAGAGGCAGGCAGCAAGCGATGACGGGACAATCGCCAGCCGTCGTCTCGGCAAGCAGACTTGGCCTTACCTTTCAGACCAATGACGGTCCGGTAGAGGCGCTCTCCAATGTCGACCTGACCATCGGCAAGGGCGAGTTCGTCTCCTTCATCGGCCCATCGGGCTGCGGCAAGACCACCTTGCTGCGCGTCATCGCCGATCTGGAAAAACCGACATCGGGCATGATCTCGGTCAACGGCATGACGCCGGAACAGGCGCGCGAGAAACGCGCTTATGGCTACGTCTTCCAGGCGGCAGCCCTTTTCCCGTGGCGCACGATCGAGCGTAACGTGGCGCTGCCGCTGGAGATCATCGGCCTTTCGAGAGCGGAGCAGGCCGAGCGCATCAAGCGCACGATGGAGCTCGTCAACCTCTCCGGCTTCGAGAAGAAATACCCTTGGCAGCTTTCCGGCGGCATGCAGCAGCGCGCTTCGATCGCCCGCGCGCTCGCCTTCGACGCCGACCTGTTGCTGATGGACGAGCCCTTCGGCGCGCTGGACGAGATCGTGCGCGACCATCTCAATGAACAGCTTCTGGAATTGTGGGCGCGCACCAACAAGACGATCTGCTTCGTCACCCATTCCATCCCCGAGGCGGTGTATCTGTCGACGCGCATCGTCGTCATGTCGCCGCGCCCAGGTCGGGTTACCGACATCATCGAATCGACGCTGCCAAAAGAGCGGCCACTGGATATCCGCGAGACGCCGGAATTTTTGGCGATCGCGGCCAGGGTACGCGATGGCTTGAGGGCAGGGCACAGCTATGATGATTGAGGGGGTAGCGAATGAGTGCGGACGTCGCCGCCACGCCTTCGTCATCCTAGGGCGAAGCAAGGAGCGAAGCGACGCGGGGCAGACCCTAGGATCCATACCGTTACCTATACGGTCCGCAACGGTGCAAAACGGTGCACACGCCGCTGCGCCCGCGAAGGCGAACATTCTCAACCGCTTATACCCCTCGGCCAACGTCACGGAATGGATCCTAGGGTCTGCACGACGCTTCGTGTCGCTCCGCCCTAGGATGACGAACGCGGAGGTGGTCGGCCTCCGCTTCGCTCCGGCCACCCTCTTCCCGGCGGGGAGAGGAGAAGGGGAGCGCGCCTGATGGACACCTTCCGCGAAAAATTCGTCCCCGTGACCTCCATCCTCCTGGGCGTGGTGGTGCTCTGGTATGTCTTCGCCGTCATCCTAAACGCGCCCTTCCAGCGCGACCTCGACCGGCGCGCCGGGGAAACCCACG
>NZ_JAMYQZ010000135.1:0-10190 GCF_040321145.1 Mesorhizobium sp. M0514 | reverse complement strand
GGGCAAGGGTGGAGGCAGGTGCGATGAGCGAAGCAAGCTTTCAGCAGCCGGACCGCAGACGGCCGGAGCCGCTCTGGTACCAGGTCGAAGAGGCGATCCGCGCCATCGTCAAGAGCGGCGAATGGGCAACGGGCGACCAGATCCCGGCGGAGGACAGGCTGTGCGCCCTGTTCGGCGTCAGCCGTATCACGCTGCGCCACGCGCTGCGCAATCTCGAGGAGGCCGGGCTGCTCAGGCGCGAACATGGCCGCGGCACGTTCGTGCGCTCGACCACGCTGGTCGCCGGCACGCGTGAGCTGACCAGCTTCACCCAGGAGATGGGCAATATGGGCGTGGTCGCGGGCTCGCGTCTGCTCGACTGCAGCCTGACCACCGCCAACGCGGCGGCTGCCGGCGCGCTGGAGATCGAAGAGGGCGATCCGGTGGTGCGCATTCGCAGGCTGCGGCTCGGCAACAACGAGCCGATCGGCATCCAGACGGCGCAGCTGTCGGCGGTGCGCGTGCCGGGCTTCCTCGATGCCGGCCTGCTGCAGGGCTCGCTCTACGAGGCGCTGGAGCGCCATTACGGCATCGTGCCGGTGGCCGCGCGGGAGAACTACCGGGTCGGCGCGGTCGGCGCGGCGGACGCCGAACTGCTCGACCTCGCTGTCGGCAGCCCGGCCTTCGTCGTCGAACGCATCACCACCGACGAGCGCGGCCCGTTCGAATTCACGGTCTCGATCATGCGCGGCGACCGCTACGAAATCCGCTCGACGCTGCGCGCTGGACGCGTGCCGCTGAACCCGAGAAGCTGATCCATTCCAGACCGACACAGCAAACAGGAGTACCCACGTGTCCGATCTCTACATCCACCGTCTCGCCGCCCTCATCGACCAGGCTGCGAAAGCCAATGAAGAGGCCTTTGGCCAGGCCGCCAGCCGCTTTGCCGACTCGCTTGAGGGCGGCGGGCTGGTGCATCTCTATGGCTCCGGCCATTCGGTGCTGCCGGTGCAGGAAGTGTTTCCGCGCTATGGCAGCTATGTCGGCTTCAACCCGCTGACCGACCCGCGCGTGATGTGGCACAATGTGCTCGGCGCCGGCGGCGTGCGCGAGCTTTTGTGGCTGGAGCGAACTGAAAAATACGCCGAAAAATTCCTCGACCACCAGCCGCTCAACAAGGGCGATTCGATCATCATCTTCGGCCATAGCGGCCGCAACTCGTCGGGCATCGACACGGCGCTCTACGCCAAGAAGCGCGGCATGTTCGTCGTCGCTGTCACCAGCAAGAACAATCTGGACAAGCCGGCGACGCACTCCTCCGGCAAGCGGCTGGCAGATGCCGCCGACCTCGTCATCGACACCTGTTCGCCGATCGAGGACGCCATCGTGCCGGTCGAGGGCTGGAGCCGGCCGGTGTCGGGCTCGTCGACGGTGCTTGCCATGATCCTGGCGCATGAGCTGATCGCGCGCACCGCCGAGCAGCTCGCCAAGCGGGGCATCGAACTGCCGGTCTTCGCCTCGCCGACCATTGCCGGCGTGACGTTGCACGACACCGACGTCATCTATGGCGTCTACCGCGAGCGCATGCTGGAGGCGCAGCAGAAGCACCTGCCGACCTTCCAGGCAACGATGCGCGGAGAGTGAAAAAAGGGAGGCCCGGCACATGCCGGGCCTCCGAAGTATCGTTCCGCAATCCTATCCGCTCAACGCCGCTTCGGGCGGCCCGCGGGAGATTTGTTGCCGCGCGGGCCGCTCTGAACCGGCGTGTTGTCCTGGTTTTCCTCCGACAGCTTGCGCCAGCGGGCAAGGCGCTCAGGGTCGAGCGTACCCGCCTTCAACGCAGCCTGCACCGCGCAGCCCGGTTCGTGGACATGGGTGCAGTCGCGGAATTTGCACAGCGGTGCGAGCTCGGTGATTTCGGCAAACAGCGTGTCGATGCCGGAGGCGACGTCGCTGACATGCAGCGTGCGCATGCCGGGCGTGTCGATCACCCAGCCGCCGCCGGCAATGGGGTGCAGCGATCTGGCTGTGGTGGTGTGGCGACCCTTGGCATCGTGCTCGCGAATGCCCGCCGTCTGTTGCGGCGATTGCTGAGCCGATCCGGCCAGCGTGTTGACCAGCGTCGATTTGCCGACGCCGGAGGAGCCGACCAGCGCCACCGTCTGCCCTGCGCCACACCAGGGAGCAAGCGCCGCTGCGGCATCGGCGACGCGCGGGTTCAGCATCACCACGGCCAGTCCACGCTGCAGGGCGGCGGCCTGGCGTTGGTAAGCCTCGGCATCGTCAGCGGTGTCGGCCTTGGTCAGCAGGATCACCGGCGTCGTTCCGGCCTCGTTGGCCAGCGCGAGATAGCGCTCGAGCCGGGCGATGTTGAAATCGGCATTGCAGGACGTCACGATGAACAGCGTGTCGACATTGGCCGCGGCCAGCTGCGGCACCCTGCCGCCCTGTGTGCGGCGCTCCAGCACCGTCTTGCGGGTCAGGCGGCGGCGCAGCAGATGCGTGTGAGGCTCGACCAGCACCCAGTCGCCGACGGCATAGTCGCCGGTGTTGGCATTGGCCGGCAGCGTCAGATCCACTGGCCCTGACAGAGACAGACCGGCCAGGCGGTCACGGTGCACCGAGGCGATGCGTGCCGGTACGAGGTTGGCGTCATCGGGTTCGAGCTGATCGCCGAAGAAATCCGTCCAGCCGAGACTTGCGAGGGAGGCCGTCACGGTTTTGACCAGGGGGACGGCGTCACAGACATCAGAGTATCCTTTGGCAAAATGGGCGCGGACCTCGGGGCGTTTTTCAAGCCGTGTATGGGCGGCATGGCGGCATTTGGCAAGCCGAACCGCGCCGATGGCCAAGCCGTTTCGCGCACCGCGTGGAACGCATCGAGGCGGTGGTTCGCTGAACGTCACCAGACACGGAACCCTATCGTGGCACCTATCCGCGTCGCGTGCGTCGAGGGTCGTTCAACATTGAGGAAAAATCCTATGCGCTTACGCCCCGTTATTCTCAATGTCTGCAACACGGAAGGGCGAACCGGAGCGCCTGGCGGCCATCAACCGGGAGCTGGGGCGGCTCGACCCGGATCTGGTCGCCTTTCAGGAGGTCGTCCAGACAGCCGATGTGAAATTCCTCGATACGCTGCCGATCGTTTGGATTGCATGCAACGCATCAAGCCTCGTCGTCGACCTCGAAGTTGGCAAGGACGGCTGAGGATGGCAGGTCGGGAAGCCTGGCAGAAGGGAGGGGGATGGCCGGCGCCACAGGGGGCGGGGGGTTGGGATGGGGTTGCCTGAAGCCCCGGCCAAAGCGGGACAAGTCCCACGCCCACAAGCTAGCAGAGCTTGGATCGGTTCATATGGTGTGATCGCGGAACTGGCGCAAAAGCGCTTTCACATCCCCGCGCAGGCGTCGGCAACGAGCCCGCAACCGGGGGTTTCCGGTCGGTTGGTGGGTTGCGCAAGCGTCGGTTGAAGGCGCTGCGGGAGGCTGTCGTTTTTAGTGCGGTTCGAGTGCTATGCGCTCAGCGACAGGTGCTCAAGGCAGGGCAATCGCGTGGCGCCACCACATGCGATTGTCCTGCTTACGCCACCGGCAGCGTTCGCCCCGCAATCAGATCCGCCGCCTTCTCCGCAATCATGACCACGGCGGCGTTGGTGTTCGACGACACGATGCTCGGCATGACCGAGCTGTCGCAGACGCGCAGGCCTTGCAGCCCGCGCACGCGAAGCTCGGGGTCGACGACGCTGTCGGCATCGCCGCCCATCCGGCAGGTGCCGACTGGGTGATAGGCGCTGCGGCCATGTTCTCGGGCGAAGGCTTCGAGTGCTGAGCGCCCCTGCATCGCCTTGCCGGGCAGATGCTCGCGGCTGATGTATCTGGCGAAGGCTGGCTGCGACAGGATTTCGCGGCTGATCTCGATGCCGTCGATGGCGCGTTCGAGATCATAGCGCTCGGCGAACGGGTTGGGGTCGATGATGGGCGCATCGCGCAGGTCCGCGGACTTGAGCGTGACGCTGCCGCGCGAACGCGGGCGCACATGGTAGGAATTCAGCGTGCAGCCATTGCCGCCGGGAACCGAGCCGATGCCTTCCTCAACGCCGGCGCCGGGCAGGAAATGGAACTGGATGTCCGGCGTCTTCTCCGCGCGGTCGCCCCACCAGAAGCCGCCGGCCTCGACGATGTTGGAGGCCACCGGTCCTTTGCCGAACAGCGCATATTCGAGACCGGCAACCGCCTGCCAGCGCTTCTTCTTGTAACGGTCGATGCCATGCGGGCCGTTGAGTTCGGCGACGACGTCGACGTCCATGTGATCGTGCAGATTCTGGCCGACGTTTTTGGAATCGTGGACCACCTTGATGCCGTGCTGGCCGAGATGCACGGCCTGGCCGATGCCGGACAGCATCAGCAATTTCGGCGAGCCGATGGCGCCGGCGGCGACGATGACTTCGCGCTCGGCGCGGAGCAGTTCGGTGCGGCCATTGACGATGATCTCGACACCGATGGCGCGGCCGTTCTCGACCACGATGCGGCTGACGGAGGCGTCGGTGCGTAGCGTCAGATTCTTGCGGCCGAGCGCCGGCTTCAGATAGGCGACCGCCGTGCTCGATCGTTTCCCCCGACGCGTCGTCGTCTGGTAGAAGCCGGCGCCCGCCTGCTCACCGGCATTGAAGTCGGCGCGGAAGGGCAGGCCGGCCTGCTGCGCCGCCTTGACAAAGATGCGGGTCAGCGGATGCGGCGCACCGCTGGAGACGCCGAGCGGGCCGTCAATGCCATGCTGCGCATCGGCAAACGTGTCGTTGCCCTCGGAGCGGACGAAGTAGGGCAGCACGTCGGCATAGCTCCATCCGGCACAGCCGGCGTCAGCCGCCCAGCCATCGTAGTCCTGCGGGCAACCGCGGGTGAACACCTGGGCGTTGATCGAGGAGCCCCCGCCCAGCACGCGGGCCTGCGGATAGACCATGGTGCGGCCGTCGATTTCCTTGCCGGGCGCGGTGTCATAGCCCCAGATCAGCGGCCCCGACGTCATCTTGAAGAAGCCGACCGGCAGATGGATGTAGCGATCGGTGTCGGGCGGACCGGCCTCGAGCAGCATGACGGACACGTCCGGGTCCTCGCTCAGCCGGGCGGCCAGAATGCAGCCAGCCGAACCGCCGCCGACAATGATGTAATCCGTCATTTCCACTCCCGGGTTCTCTTTGTTGGAGCATGATCTCCGGACAAAACGGTTTCTCGATTTGTCCGAGAAAACCGGTTCCCACTTCTAGGGATCATGCTCCGGCGGGCGATGAAAATCACCGCCCCTTCCTCTTGCGCGCGACGATCTCAAGTCGCTTGTGCCACGTCAAGAGAAAGGGTATGGTTATCGTGTTGAAGGGTTGTCGTACAAGTGGAGGAGCTTGACGATCCTCACCAGGAGGTCCCGGCCGCGCTCCCTGCGCAAGATGCCGGGCGGAACAGAATTCAATCGGGAGGTTTCGAGGTATGAACGACACGAAGAATTTTGCGGTCAACCGGCGCACGCTGATGATGGGCGCCACCGCCGGCGTGGCGGCACTCGCCATGCCGAGCGTGCTGCGCGCGCAGGAAAAGCCGACGCTGGTGACGTCGATCCGCTCGCTGTCCAACCCCTATCACGCGGTGTGGAAGACCGGCGCGGAAGCGTATGCCAAATGGGCCGGGCTGGAACACGTCACGCTGGTTTCGGAAGGCAACAGCGAGAAGGGCATTGCCGACATCAAGGCGATGCTGGCCAAGACCGGCGGCAACATGGTGCTGAATTCCGATCCCAACGACACGCCCGATGCGCGCCCGATCGTCGAGGCCTGCGCCAAGGCCGGCGCCTATGTGGTGACGCAGTGGAACAAGCCTGGGGATCTGCACCCGAAGGATTTCAACCCGAACTATGTCTCGCATATCGAGTTCGACGGCATCGACAGCGGCAAGACCATCGCCGAGATCCTGTTCAAGACCATTGGCCGCAAGGGCGGCATCGTAGCGCTCGGCGGCCTGATCTCGACCACGGCGGCGATCGAGCGCAAGAAGGGCCTCGATGCGGCGCTCGCCGCCAACCCGGACATCAAGCTGCTCGACTTCCAGGTCGCCAACTGGAAGTCGACCGAAGCCTTCGACCTGATGGGCAATCTGCTCACCCGCTTCGGCGACGACATCAAGGGCATCTGGGCGGCCAATGACGATATGGGCTCGGGCGCTCTGGAAGCGCTGCGCGCCGAAAACCTCGCCGGCAAGGTGCCGATCGTCGGCGTCGACGGCATCAAGACGGCGGTCGATGCGGTGCGCACCGGCGAATTCGCCTGCACGGTCACTTCGGATCCGTTCTGGCAGGGCGGCATGGGTCTCGCCATCGGCTACAACGCCAAGATCGGCAAGTTCGACCCGACCAAGGAGCCGCCGGAGCACCGTGAGTTCTACGGCAAGGCGGTGCTGATCTCGCACGACAATGTCGAGGAATATTACAAGACCAATGTCGATGCGAAGCCCGAGATCGACTGGAACGATCTGTGGGGCCGGGTGACCGGAGCGATCCGTACCTGATCCATCGGAGCGGGCTGCAACTCCCTGGCGGCCCGCTTCCTCCCGCAGCCGTCGCGATCCCCTTGTCGCGACGGCTGTCACCAGCAGACGGGAAGCGGTTTCTTGACAATCCATACAGAACCCCTGAAGTCCGTTTCGGACATCGAGCGGACGACTCCCATGACATCGTTCCCCGGCCGCATCGCGACATTCCTGGGCGGCAGGCGCTGGCGCAGCCTGGCGCCGCTGGCGGTGCTGATCGTGTTGTGCATACTCATCGCCATTGCCAACCCCAATTTCATCGAGCTGCGCAATCTGGTGCGGCTTGCGAATTCCGCCGCCGTGCCGCTGACGCTGGCCATGGGGCTGACCTTCATCATCCTGATGGGCAGCATCGACCTCGCAGTCGAAGGCACGCTTTCGGTGGCGGCGATGGTGCTTGTTCTGCTCGCCGCCAATGACGGCAACGGCAATGATTATGGCTGGTGGGCGGTGCTCGCAGCCGTCGCCGCCGGCACCGCCATGGGCTTTGTCAGCGGTCTCGTCCAGACCATGCTGCGCATCCCGTCCTTCATGGGCACGCTCGGCATGTGGTTCATCGGCCTCGGCCTGTCGGTCTATATGCTGGGCGGCACGGCCATCAAGCTGAACGACGCCTCGATCCGCGACCTGGCCTTGCACCGTTTCCTCGGCCTGCCGGTGGCGGTCTGGGTTGCGTTCGGCGCGTTCCTGCTCGCCACCGTCATCCAGTATCACACCAAGCTCGGCCGCCACATATTGGCGATCGGCGGCGATGAGGATGTCGCCAAGCTCTCGGGCGTCAATGTCGTGCGCGTGCGCATCACCGCTTTTGCGCTGGCCGGTTTCTTCTTCGGCATTGCCGGTGTGCTTGCCGCCGCACAGCTCGGCCAGTCGCATGCCGTCATCGGCGACGGCAGGCTGTTTGCAGCGGTCACCGCAGTGGTCGTCGGCGGCACCGCTTTGACCGGCGGCGAGGGCGGTGTGGTCAACACGCTGATCGGTGTGCTGATCGTCACCGTGCTTGCCAATGGCATGATCCTGCTCGGCATATCGCCCTATATCCAGCAGACGGTGCAGGGTCTGATGATCATCGCCGCGGTGGCGCTGTCGCTCGACCGTGTCCGCCTGAAAATCGTCAAGTGAACGCCATGCTGCAGGTGTCCAACATCATCAAGAATTTCCCCGGCGTCCAGGCGCTGCGCGACGTCTCCATCGAAGTGCGGCCCAACGAGGTGGTCGGGTTGATCGGCGAGAACGGCGCCGGCAAGTCGACGCTGATGCGGGTGCTGGCCGGCGGCTACCGGCCGGATGGCGGCTCGCTCACGCTGGACGGCGAACAGCTGCGCATGCGCAACGCCCGTGATGCGGCCAGGCATGGCATCGGCATGGTGTTCCAGGAGCAGTCGCTGGTGCTCAACCTGACGGTCGCCGAAAACATCTATCTCGGCGAAGAGGACCGCTTCACCCGCTTCGGCCTCGTCAATTGGCGCGCCATGAACGCGGCGGCGCGGCGGCAACTGGCCAAGATCGGCATCGACATCGACGTCACCGCGCGCACCTCCGAACTCACCTTCGCCGCACGCCAGATGGTCGAGCTCGCCAAGGCGCTGACCCTGGAGGAAGTGGTCGAGCGGCAGTTGCTCATCCTGCTCGACGAGCCGACCTCGGTGCTCAACGCCGCCGATATCGAGGTGCTGTTCGCGCGGGTGCGCTCGCTTAAATCCCGCGCCAGTTTTGTGTTCGTCTCGCACCGCCTCGACGAGGTGCTCAACATCTCCGACCGTGTCTACACGATGAAGGACGGCGCGGTCGTCGCCGAGCACCGCGCAGCTGAAGTCACCGCGCCGGAGCTGCACGAGATCATGGTCGGGCGCGGCCTGCAGGCCGAATATTACCGCGAGGCCCGCCAGCTCGCGCCGCGCGATATCGTGATGGTCGAGGCCAAGGGGCTTGGCGCCAACGGTTACTATCACGGCGTCGATCTCTCGATCCGGGCCGGCGAGATTGTCGGCATTGCCGGCGTCGTCGGCTCCGGCCGCGAGGAGGTGACGCGCACCGTTGGCGGCTTCGTCCAGCATGATGCCGGCGAGATGAAAATCGCCGGCGATGCCGTGCGCTTCTCCTCGCCGGAGCCGGCTGTGCGCAAGGGCATCGGCTATGTCCCGCGCGAGCGCCGGCTCGAAGGGCTGGTGATGTTTCTGTCGATCGCGGAGAACATTTCGCTGGCCGATCTCTCCAGCGTCATGCGCCATGGCGCCATCGACTATGGCAAGGAGCGCCGGCTTGCCGCCGACTGGATCAAGCGGCTGCGCATCAAGGCGCCCGGCCCCGATGCCGCCTGCCGCAAGCTCAGCGGCGGCAACCAGCAGAAGGTGGTGCTGGCGCGCTGGATGACGGCGGGCTCGCGCATCCTGGTGCTCGACCATCCCACACGCGGGCTCGACGTCGGCGCCAAGGAAGAGGTCTACGAGCTGGTGCGCGATCTCTCCGCGCAAGGCGTGGCGATTCTTTTGATTTCCGACACGCTGGAGGAAACGATCGGCCTGTCGCACCAGGTGCTGGTGATGCGCGATGGTGCAATCACCGCGCGCTTCGATGCCAGTCCGGGCAACAAGCCGAACCAGGTCGATCTTCTCAGGGCAATGGTGTGAGCCGATGAATGAAGCGTTCTCCATCAGGCGGGTTTTCGAAGGCAAGTGGACGCAGGGCGCCATTCCGCTGGTGCTGCTTGTCGGCCTGCTTTTGATCATCGAGATCGCCGCGCCCGGCTTCCTCACCGGCGAAACCGTGGCGCTTTTGTTTGCCAACACCGCCGTGCTGTTCATCCTGGCGACCGGCGTCACCTTCGCCATTCTGCTCGGCGGCATCGATTTGTCGATCCAGGCGGTGGCGTCACTAGCCAGCGTCATCCTGGCGCAATTGCTGCCGTCGCTCGGCCTTGCCGCCTTTCCGGTGGCGATCCTGTCGGGGCTTGCCTTCGGCATCCTGAGCGGTGTCGTCCACGTCAAGCTGCGCGTGCCGTCCTTCGTCGCGACACTCGCCACCGGCGGCGTGGTCACCGGCCTGGCGCTCTGGGTCTCCAATGGCCGCGCCATCACCATCGAGGAGGCTGGTCGCGAAAACACCGCCTGGATCAACGCCACTGTCGCCGGCATTCCCGTGGTGGTGCTGATTTCGACGGTGATCGGCATCGCCGCCTTTCTGGCGCTGCGCTACACGCGCTTCGGCCGCCAGGCGATCGCGGTCGGCGCCGGCGAACCGGCGGCGTGGGCGGCGGGCATCAATGTCAACCGCACCAAGATCATCGCCTTTGCCGCCTCGGGTATGCTCGCGGCCATTGCCGGCATCGTGCTGGCAGCCAGGCTGTCGAGCGGTTCGCCGGTGCTGGCCAACCAGCTGCTGCTGCCGGCCATCGCCGCCGTCATCGTCGGCGGCACGGCGATCACCGGCGGGCTCGGCGGCGTTGCCCGCACGGCGGTCGGCGCGCTGATCATTTCGATCGTGCGCATCGGCATGACCTTTGTCGGCGTCAATATCTTCCTGGAAAACATGGTGTTCGGCGCGGTGCTCATTGCCGCCGTCGCCATCACCATCGACCGCAGCAAGATCGCGGTCATCAAGTGATCCTGCCTCCCAGGCAAGCGCGGACAGGACGGGACCGC
>NZ_JAMYQZ010000134.1:0-10236 GCF_040321145.1 Mesorhizobium sp. M0514 | reverse complement strand
CTGTCTTGGTCATGGTGGCGTTCCTTCCAGGGAATCGGTGACGTTGAACATCACCAGCCTGCCATGACCGCCCCCTCTCAGCGAATTTGCAGAACTCTCAGCACACTACCCTGTGGCGCCAACTGACATTCTGTCAGCTTTGTCAGGTTCACGACCCACGCTGTTTAGCCAATTTCTATATTTTGATTCAGCCAAATAGCTGAAGAAAATCACAAAAAATGTCTTCTTCGGCCTCGTTCGGCAATTGGCACAAGTTTTGAAACCTTCGTTGCTGGCGGCAGCAGGTGCCGACCGGCGCCGCCGGAGGTCCATCTGCCCTACATGGAGGAACTATCATGAACACTCTCGATCAACAGAGGGCACTGGAGCAAGCCGCACGAAAGCGCATTAAGGATTCCCACGCCCTCGACGGCGACGCCAGTCGCTTGGCCCACTTCTATCGCGGATGGGCCAATTCCTACGAGCTGGATGTGGGCCGCGACGGGTACTGCGGACCGATGATCGTGGCGGAGCTGGCGGGGGCCGTGCAGACAGCCTATTTGCCCAGGCAGCGAACTGCCATCGCAATCCTGGACGCTGGCTGCGGAACGGGTCTGGTCGGCGTTGAACTGGAACGCCTCGGTTTCCGATTGATCGACGGGATCGACCTCTCCGAGCAGATGGCCGAACAGGCCCGGAAAACCCACGTCTACCGCCATGTCCAAGGCGATATCGACCTTAACGGGCCGCTCTCCGGCCACCCCAGTGCGACCTACGATATTACGATCTGCTGCGGCGTGTTCACGCGCGGTCACGTCCGACCGCAAGCACTGCGCGAACTAGCTCGCGTCACGCGCCCCAACGGATTCATCATCGCAAGCACCCGCAAGAGCTATGCGACGGCCACTTCCTTTGAAGATGAGGTGAGCCGTCTGCAGGATGCGGGCGTGCTTGTGACCGCACAGTGTCTGAAGGACGGAAAATATATCGCGGAGGAGGGCGCGCATTACTGGGTTTTCAAAGTGCCCGATGGCGGCTGCGCAGAAACGGAGCAGCAGTTATGACCACACTACCGCAAATCTCACTGGCAAAACTGGCAGCCGATGCAACGCGACACGAAGAGCGGGAGCGCCTACGCCTGGCCTGCGAGGAATACGGGTTTTTCTATCTTGAGCATGGAATCCCGAAACAACAGATCGCAAAAGCGATCCAGGCGTCCCGGCGGTTCTTCGCGTTGCCGCAGTCGACAAAGGAACGCTACGGTCACGCCGCCCAAGACGTGTACCCCACTGCCGCTCGTGGATACAGTCCGTTGTACGGGGAGGTGCTACATCCCGACGCCGGCCCCGATCCGAAGGAATTGTTCGATCTGGGAATCGAAAACGAAGACGACCGACGTCCGTTTGCTGGTTGCACACGCCTTCCGGATGACGCGTTGGCTCCTGGTTTCGCACGAAATCTGCTTGCTTTGCAGTCTACCGTGGTCAACGAGGTTGTGCCGCAGCTCGGAATGGCACTGGCCGACCTGCTCGATATGGAAGAGGGCTGGTACCGACGCCATTTCAACCCGCCGACGGTCCTGCAACGAGTGATCCGATATCCATCTACTGGCGGCACGGCCGGAAAGCATACCGACAATGGCTTCTTCACGCTGCTGCTACAGGAGGAACTTCCCACGCGCTCCTTGCAGGTGTGGTTCGGGGGGTGCTGGGTGCCGGTGCCGAGCTTGCCCGGTAGTCTCGTTGTCAATCTGGGCGACATGCTTCAAGCCTTGAGCGATGACCGATTCAAGAGCACGCCGCACCAGGTCGTGCACACTGGTCCGGCTGAACGAATTTCCCTCCCCTTCTTTATCTATCCCGACGTCGACGCTCGCCTGACTTCCCGGCAAGGAAAGCAAACCTTCAGTGTCGAGGAAGTGATGCTGCGCAACTTTGAGTTAATCTGGGAAACCGGGGATGGCGCCGGACGCGCACGAGAGTTGCAATAAGTCGTTCGGTAATAATTTCAGCGGACGGCGCGCGCAGTGAACGAAAACGATGTCCGGATCAACCCCCGGAATCGTAGAGATGGGTGCATGGACATCATCGGCGTAACGCCCGAGCCGGCCGAGATGAAAAGATACTTCTCGGCCGGCTGATGGGCGATCGAGAAGGTCCCTCCCGACCGATTGCTCGCAGGCGTATGCCCGGACGCAGATTGTCAACATCCAGCACGTCCCCACAGGGTCGGCCTGCGCCTTGACGGTAATTGTCTGCGAGGTCGGCCGCGATGGCGATGAGGAGAGCGTGTAGGTCCGGTAGATTGGTCCGCCGAGAACGGGCAGCTCCAATGTGAGGAACTGTCCTGGATCAAAGTTGAACAGCACGCCGGACGGCGACCGAAAACAGAACGTCAGGACGTTCGGCGCCTCTGGAAGGACGAGGTGCATTCGAGTTTTTCCGCGTCAGTCCAGAAAACAAGCCGGGGTTTTGTGGCCACGTTCATTCGCTCACTCCGCAGCCAGTTGTATCGACGCCCAGAGATGGCTCAAGCCAGTTCGCATACCAATCGACAAATTGCGACACGCCGCTTTCCTGACCCGGCGAATACGGTCCAGGAACATATGCGGGGGAGAAGATCCCTCGCTGGTTGGTTTCGACGATCTCGCGGTTTTCATCATTGTTTGCGATCCAGACCTCCGTCAGGCGCTTGAGGTCGTAATCCTCGTCTTCGACGGCATCTTTATTCACGAGCCAGACGGTGGTGACCTCGGTTTCAGTGAGACTGATCGGCGTGACGCAGAAGGTCAGAGAGTAGTCTGGCAGGAAGTGGCTCCAGTCGTCGGATAATGGAACTTCAGCAGTGTGCCTGCATCGGGCAGAGCCACGTGGCCAGGATTTTTGCGAACGGCAGTCTTGCCGTCGAGCGTGTAACTCACGGCCCTTTGCTGCAACGGCATCCGCGCAAGGCGAAATTGGCCGCTGTCGGCGATCCGGCGCAGGCGCGCCTGAGGCTTCGCAAGAGTCAAAATGCGCCTGAAGGGTCGCCGAGACCGACCCGTCGGCAGACACGCCCGCCACATCCGGGTCGAGCGAGACGACAGAGCGACGGGTGGTTTGCTGCTGCAATGGTAGCATTCGCGATTGTTTTCCCACACAAGCTTCCAGTTGGCCTTCTCGATGATGGTCGACGTATACGCGACGTTCGCATTGCTAAGGTCATGGACTCAAGATAGGCAGGGCCAGTTTGGCAAAGGGTGTGAAAATCTGGTGGGGTTTCCGACAGACAGACGTAGATCAGGCCGGCCAGATTGCGCAGATGAACAGGCTTCAGGCCGTATCTGGACATGCCGAAGTCAGGCCCATGTCATTCGCCCAGATCAGCTGGCCGTCAAGCTCATAGGTCCACTGGTGATAGGGGCAGACGAGTTTGGCCACTTGACCTTCGCGGGCCTTGCAGATCATCAAGCCGCGATGACGGCAAGAATTATCGAAAGCGCGGATTTCACCATCGCGGCCCCGAACTATGATCACCCCATAAGCACCGACGCCCGCTTTCGCAAGCTGGCACGCCAGCGCCGCATGGAGCCATTCTGGTAGAAGATGTGCTCGAGTGTAAATCATCGGCGATGTGTAAAACGGCTGCTCAAGGGCATGGCCCGAGACGCGGCGCGCTAGCAACTCTTGGATGGAGGGCGAGGGGACGTCATGCCGAACTCCCATAAAATGGCGTGCACATTTGAGATGAAATTTTTTCTGGCTTGATGGTCCTTTACACAATAGAACTTATTTTCAGCGCGATTTAGTTTGGCTAATCTCGCCTGCACCGCGAGCCCATACCATGAAACAGAAAGCGGGTCCGAAGAGGCTCGTATGCCAAGACCGTATGACCTCTCCTCGATAACTGCTCTGATCTGCTTCGAGGCGGCCGCTCGAAATGCCAGTTTCAAGAACGCCGCTCAGGAACTGAACGTGACGCCGGCGGCTGTCAGCCATCAAATTAAGGCGCTTGAGAGTGACCTCGGATGCAACCTGTTCTTGCGCAGGAGCCGCGGTGTCGAATTGACTGAGAAAGGGGCGTTCTTGTTCGTCGCGGTTCAACGCGGGCTCGAGGCCATTTCCGAAGCCGTTACTCAGATGCGTGATCGCCCGGAAGCCGTTGACGTGACGATCCGAACCACCACGGCCGTCAGCTCGCTGTGGCTCACACCGAAGATTTCAGCTTTCTGGAAAAGCCATCCCACTATTACTGTCGCGCAGATCGTCAGCGACGTGCCCGGAATGGCTGACCGCTGCGATCTAAGTATTCAGTACGGCAACCCGCAGGAGAATCGTGAGGAGTGCCACAAACTCTTTCAGGACCGTATTGTCGCAATCGGAACTCCAAGGTTCGCCACAGAACAGGGCATTCGCAGAGTTGAAGATCTACTCAAGGCGCCTTTGATCCACATGAATAATGAGGAAACCGACTGGACGAACTGGACGGACTGGTTTCAAGCGCTTGGACACCCGAGCCCAAAGGGGCGCAGGTTTTCTGTGAACAACTACATGATCGCCCTCCAGGCTGCTCAAGACGATGTGGGGGCGGTATTGGGTTGGGACGGGCTCGTCAAAAACCTGATGAAAGAGGGACGGCTAGTCGAACTTGTGCCCGCCAGTATTCCGTCACCTGTCGCGTTTTATCTGAAAATCCATCTAAGCGCAGGCTCGAAAGCCCGACTTTTTGCGAGCTGGCTCGCAAAAAGCTCTTGAGTGGCTACTTTCTTGTTCCCGGACTTCTGCTGGCAATTTCGCATTGCCCGTTTTCGTTTCGTTATACCTTGCTCAGGTGAGCATAACTTGCTGCAAAACGCCCGAATTTATGCTGCCCACACGTCACCGGCTTATAGCGACGCGGATTGCTCTCGGTGACACATGAGGCCAGCGGTTCGATGATAGCATCGAAATCGGCATCAATAAAGAAGGGGATCGAGTACCGCTCGCGCCCCGTGGTATTCACCACCCGGTGCATGTTCGCCAGATAGAGGTCATTAGTGAGCCGCTGAATCAAGTCGCCAATGTTGATGACGAAGGTGCCGTGGATAGGCGTGCCCTCCACCCAGTCTCCATCCCGGTTCATCACCTGAAGACCGCCCACCTCATCCTGCGCCAGGATGGTCAGATTGCCATAATCCGTGTGCGCTCCGATGCCGATGATGTTTTCCCCGACATAGCCATTCTGCGGAGGGTAATGAAGCAGGCGCTGAATGCTGATCGGACTGCGCATCTGGCTCTCGAAATAATCCTCCGCCAAGTCCAGACTGAATGCGATGCCAGTCAGCAGTTTTTTCGCAAGGTCCACCATCTTCTGATGGTATCCGTACGTCAGTTCGCGAAACTCGGGCAGAACAGCGGGCCACTGATTGGATCCAAAAAACGGACCTTCCAGGGTCGAACGTTCAGGGCCGATGTCAAAGCACTCTTTGAGGTCCATCGTCTTGCCAGGATCGGTGTTTTCCCCGAATGGTTCGATATATCCGCGTAGCGCTACATCGGATCTGCTCACATGCAATTCCATCTTCTGCGCCATGGGCAAATCAAAGAACCGGCGGCTGACATCGAATACCGCATCTACGAAGTCCTGGGAAATGCCGTGGTTCTTCACGTACATGAACCCGGTATTCGACAAAGCCCAACGTATCTGCCTAGCCACCGCCTGTTTGTTGCTGCCATCGAGAAGCGGCGCGATATCGACCACCGGGATCTTGTCAAAGCTTTCGCGCTTCGCGCGCAACTTGTCGTCCAGCCTGGCAACGAGATCTACGGACATGAATACACCTTATTTCGGTTGTGAATGTCGACCCACCGATTTTGTCCCATATTCCACCCTGTTCAACGGCAAAAAAATTCTTCCGAGATTAGCTGTAGTAATCGTAATCGGTCTCAGTGCGTGCGGATCTGGAGATCCGCCTATCAAAACGCAATCGTCATGCTCTGTTCGCCTCGGGCGAGGACAACATCAACTCAACGTTCCCTAGTGGCGCGCGACATTGCGTGTCCTTCGGACACGTTACATAGAAGTTCTTGCTCGTTGCCCGCGTGTGATCGGAAAGGTGAAGAAGCAGGCTTTGCCGACAAGTGCCGCCAACAGAGCTCAATTCCTTGGCACTTGATTACCCACTGCATCACCAAAACATAATCGTCGGTCTGCAGACCCTTCGGGGCGCTGGCAGCCTACCTATGTAAAGCTGGCGACAGGATCGCCGAGTACGTCCATGCGAGGCGTGACCCCTAGGCCTGGTGTACTCGGGGCTGTCACATACCCGTCCACCACCGGAAAGTCGCCATCGGCCGTCTGACAGGACACCATATCTCGCGATTCCAGTACGCAGCGGAGATACCGCCGGGGAACCGTCTGGCCAAGCTGCACTACAGCCGCAAAAGCAATGTCCGACCCTGTCGTTTCCTGGACACTCAGGGTCAATCCGGCCGCAATGCAAATATCACGGTGGCGGCGGCCGCGTGTGAGGCCACCGTTCTTGGAAATTTTGAGGCCGATGCCTTCCGCCGCATCATCAGCAACCAGCATCGAGATTGCAGCGTCGCTGTCTGCAAGTTCGTCCCAAATTATCGGGACGGTAGAACGGCGTCGAAGGGAGAGGCATTCCCGCCAGGTCGCACAAGGCGCCTCAAGCACGAAATCAAGACCCTGCGGAAGAAGACGCAAAGTCCTCAACGCGCTCTCAACGGTCATGCCACCGTTTGCGTCTACGATAAAGTATTCGCCAGGGCGTCGGTCAGCAAGAGCCGCCTCTACACGCGCAGCATCGAGAATTGGTTCGTCGCCAATCTTCACCGAATGCGCAGTGTATCCCCGAGCGCGGTGATCTTGGACTCGCCCCCTCATGTCATCAGGCTCGCCCGCGTAGATCGAAGAGATCACGGGCAACCGATTGTCGGTGCGCCCCCCTAGAAGTTCGCAGACCGGCAGCCCCATAGATTTGCCCAAGATATCCCAGCACGCCACGTCAATCGCGGTTTTGGCGTGGAGATGGCCAAGCAAAGCTGCATCCATTGAATCGTTGATACGATCAACCCGGCGCGGATCTAACCCGATCAAGGCAGGCGCCATCTCGGCGATTCCGGCGCGTACGCCGAGGGCATGAGAGGCCACATAAGTGGACCCAAACGGCGTGCTTTCGCCCCAGCCTTCTAGCCCGCAAGCCGTCTCGATCCTCACGATGGTCGCGTCGAAACTGCGATACTCCCGACCGCCCGACAAAAGGTAGACCCCACCAGAATAAGGAAGGTCGACCTGGTAAACGTCGATCTGCTTTATTTTCAACGGTTTTACTCCTGTGGTGGGGTGAGTACAAGCTTGCCGACAAAGCCCTTATTCAGGAAGTCCTGCTGCGCCTCGGAAATCGAAGACAGCGGATACACCTGTGATACCAACGGGCGGATCTCATCTCGTTCGATATAGCTCACGAGGTTTTCAAACACTGCGTCTTCCTGGAACGTGCATCCGAATACAGTCAGGTCGCGCAAGTATATCGCCCGCAAATCCAGGTTAATCAGCGGGCCTGCAATTGCTCCTGCGACGGCATAGCGGCCGCCGGCCTTCAGCGTTTCTATGCGCTGCGCGGACATCTCGCCACCGACGATGTCGAGAACAACGTCAACTTGACGGGGCCCAACTACTTCAAGTGGATCGGCATCACGAGAGACGATCCGATGAGCACCAAGCGCCATAATAGCAGCTGCCTTTGACGCGGAAGTAGTCGCGATAACCTCAGCCCCCCGGCGACGGGCTAATTGAACAGCGGCCGAGCCAACGCCCCCCGACGCGCCTGTAATCAAGACAGTTTCGCCCGCCGAAACGTTGGCCCGATGCAACATGTTCTCAGCAGTTGAATACGCACATGGTATCGACGAGAGTTCGGCATCGCTCCAAGAACAGATCACTGGATAGACTTCGCAGGCCGGAGCCTTCGTGTACTGCGCAAAGGCTCCGTCGCATTCAGATCCGAAGGTCCAGCACTCGTACGGCCTATGGGCGACATAGCTCCTGAGCATGTTTTTCACGATGACCCTGTCGCCGAGACGAGCGCTTGATACCCCGTCGCCAACGGCTACAATTCTGCCGCAGCAGTCTGCCCCCTGTATCCTTGGAAAGGTCATCGGCGTGCCCGACCACGAGGCATCATCGTCATTGATGGAATTGGTCCCGGCTTCGCCGACCGAATTGGTCCCCTCCTTCACAACTTTCGAGTACCAGCCGAGCCGCGTATTAATGTCTGTGTTGTTCACGCCGGCCGCACTAACTCGGATCAGGACCTCTCCGGCTGCAGGTCGTGGAAGAGGGACATCATCCCGATATTCCAGCTTCTCGAGACCTCCGTGGCCAGTAAGGTGTACGGCGACCATATGCGTCGGGAGTGTGTCCATTGTCGGGAGTGTGTCCATTAGGGGTACCTTGGTTTAATCGTACAAACGTTGGGAGCGCATTCGCTTCAAATCGGCCGTCGCCGCGGAGATGGCGTCTTCTGTGCGCCTGGCCGGAAGCGCGCCAGCAAGCTGTCGATTAGTCCGACAATCGCTTCCGCTCTGCAGGCTGCCCTTGAATGCCGAGTTGATGCGCTCGATGGCGTCACCGATGATGGCGGTATAGCTACCCTGCTTGTGCTTGACTGTTTTCCGCAGGTTGTATGCGTCGAGTTGGTGTTCGATTACACGCTCGCAGCCCCAACCTGGATCACAGCCGTATAGTGCGGCTTTGCCGCTTCCGTCGGCATCAAACAATTTGACTATGGCAGGATCGGCGAACTGTTCAATTACCTTGATACCGTGAGCGTCCGCCGTCTTCTTGTCGATCAAATATCCTTGGTGAATTAGCTACGATTCCTCCTACCGGAGCTACCTTGTCGGTTCCGAGATTTGCGAGGAAACTGTTGTGAAGCGGATCCCAGAAGGCTGCGTAATACGTAGCATCGCCGTTCGCGACCGCTACAAAGGTTGCCTGCATTTGCGCAACTATGGGTTCCTTGACCTCATAGCAAAGGTCCCTAAGCCCCATCCCGACCAGATATGTTTGGAACATTTCCTCCGGATCGTTTGATTGCGCGGAAGGAATAACTGTCTTTCCTGCGCCTGGACGTGTTTCTGCGGCATGCGCAATGTCCCCAAGTGACAACAGAGACAAAGATGCAACTGCAAGAGACAATAATAGTCTAGCCATTTGGATATTCCTCTATAGTGCAATAGTGATTATTTTATTATTGGTTCTGGATGGCTTCGGCTGCCGTCTTTTTGGGGTACGGCGTGGCACCGAGTAATGGTGGTCTTCATGAAGGTTGTGTTAAGCGATCCAAGATAATCGCGAGCAGAACGATTCCGATGCCGCCTACTGTTGCAATTCCCATGTCGAGGCGTCCAATTCCGCGCAAAACGACCTGGCCCAATCCCCGACAGCGATCATAGAAGCCACTACAACCATAGAGAGCGCCATCATGAGTGTCTGGTTGACGCTCGCCATGATGGCCTTGCGTGCAACTGGCAGTTGTGCCTTGAGCAGAAGCTGGGGCGACGAGGCACCGAACGCAATCATCGCCTCGACGATTTCCGTTGGCACTTGTCGAATACCGAGATTGGTCAAGCGGATTACAGGTGGAATCGAGAATATGATTGTGACAATCACACCGGGTACATTGCCAATGCCAAATAGCATAACCACCGGCACCAGATAGACGAATGCAGGGATCGTCTGCATGCCGTCGAGAACAGGCCTCATTATGGCGAAGACGCGATCGCTCCGGGCAGCTAGAATTCCGAGGGGAATACCAATGGCGAGGCAGATGGAAACTGCGGCGAACACGATTACAAGAGTAGTCATGGCTTCAGACCAGATACCCAGGAAGCCTATGATCAAAAGAGTGCTGACAGTGGCTATCATCAGCCGCACGCCGCCCACCCGCCATGCCAAAATTCCAGCTAGTGCGATCAGCACCAAAGGAGGGACGGCGTTAGCAACCGATATCAGAAGGCTCAGGACGGCATCGATCGGTTGCTTCACCAACAAGAAGTATGGTCGAGCATAACCTACGAACCACTGAAGTGCGGAACTGATCCAGCCAGCGACTGGCGCAGTGTAGCAGGCGAACGGGTTCAAAAATCCGCAGTCTGTCATCGTTGCCACCTCAGGTTATCCCAGTGTTCCCTAGAGCGCAGTGTTCCCTAGAGCGCAGTGTTCCCTAGAGCGCAGTGTTCCCTAGAGCGCAGTGTTCCCTAGAGCGCAGTG
>NZ_JAMYQZ010000133.1:0-10454 GCF_040321145.1 Mesorhizobium sp. M0514 | reverse complement strand
GCCGACAAGTCCTTATCCCGCCCCAATAGCGTCAAAAAAACCCATCGTAAAAACTGGGGTAAATGGGCTGGTGCTCATCGGCGTTTCGACAGGAGGGCCGCCAGCACTGGAGGCTGTTGTCGGAGCGCTGCCAGCATCGTTCTCCTGGCCAATTTTGATTGCTCAGCACATGCCAGAATCCTTCACGGGCGCACTGGCCAAACGTTTGAACAGCCTGAGCGCCATCGAGATCGTGGAGGTTACCCGCCCTACGGAAGTCGTGCCTGGTGTCGCTTACATTGCGCGGGGTGGGGCGGACATGATTTTATCGCGCCGAGGAGGCGTCGTATTTGCCATGAATGTCCCGTCCCAGGTCGACTATCCCTGGCATCCAAGCGCCGACCGGCTTGTTCGAAGTGCCATGGAACAAATACCTCCCAGCGACCTTATCGGTATTCTCATGACCGGAATGGGCAATGACGGCGCCAGTGCTATGAAACTCCTGCACGAGCGAGGCGGAACGACGATCGCTGAAGCGGAAGAAACCGCAGTGGTTTGGGGGATGCCCGGGGAATTGGTCAAGGGCGGTGGTGCAGATTGGATTCTGCCGCTACCCGAGATAGCCCGGCAATTGATGAAGGTTGTGCCTTGCCTCTGATCCGCAAAGAGCTTCCCAACCAAGCCGGGATCCGCGACGCATCGCCCACGGATGCATTTTCTTCGTTGATGAGTCGGAACAGTGAGGAAAGGCGAGCGGCGGCTCGCGAGTTTATTGTCACCTCTGACAACGCCGGTGTGATCTCCAGCGCGATTCAGAGTGAAGCGGTTGATGGCGTGCTGCAGGCTTTGTTTACAGCCCTTATGCGATCAGCCAATGCGGCAAGCGTCGACGTTGCTCTGCAATACCTACGATCCGACGATGCCCGCTTGCGCACCGGGGCACTAGACGCCTTGCGCGCATTGCAAGATCAGCTCCTGCCGCGGTTGACCGGACTGCTCAGTGACCCGGAGCCCGACGTTCGCATCCTCGCCTGCGAACTCGTTCGCGCGCAGCAGCCTTCAACGGTGATTGATTTGCTGGTTCCCCTCCTGGCTAATGATTGCAATGGCAACGTTTGCGGTGCCGCGATCGACGTCATGGCGGAGGTGGCGGCGCCTGACCACGTTGCCTTGTTGCTCCAGTGCGCCGCGCGTTTTCCCTCGGATCCCTTTTTGGATTTCGCCGCCAAAACCGCGGCCCTCCGGATCGGGGCGCGGAACGCCCCTCAGTGATCGAGATCACGGACGAAGAGATCCGTCGACTGGGAGACTTCCTCTATCGACGCACCGGCATGGTCTATTCGGTATCCAAGCGCTATTACATAGAGCGCCGGATTGCTGATCGTGCAAACGCAACCGCCTCTCCTTCTTTCGAAAGGTATTTCGCAAAACTTCGTATTGATGCCGAGGGTGAGATCGAGAAGTTCATCAACGCCTTTACCGTCAATGAGACTTATTTCAACCGGGAAGATCATCAATTTCGGTGTCTCACGAAGGATTTGCTGCGTGAAAGAATCGCAGCCGGCTATGGGAAGGACCAGTTGCGTTTGTGGTCGGTACCTTGCGCGACTGGGGAAGAACCCTATTCGATTGCGATGTGGCTCTTGGACAAGTGGCCGCTGGTCGACGCCTACAGCATCGAGATTTGCGGCTCAGATATCGATACCGAAGCGCTTGCCGCGGCGAAGCGCGGCTTTTATGACAAGCGCGCACTGATGCGCTTGCCGGGCCAGGTCATCGACCGCTACTTTCACCAAGAAGCCGACGATCGGTGGCGGCTTGTCGATGAGTTGAGGGAGTCGGTGCAATTTTCCAGTGTCAATCTAATAGAATCTAACGAGACCAGGCACCACGGCCAATTCGATATCATTTTTTGCCGAAACGTCCTCATCTACTTCGACGACGCTTCGCGTCGCATTGCTGCAGACAACCTCTATGAAAGCCTTTTACCCGGCGGCTACATTTGCCTTGGCCACACAGAGTCGATGAGCCGTATCTCTCCGCTGTTCGAAATCCGTCGGTTCGAAGATGGTATTGTCTATCAGAAACCAGAGGTCGGGCGGTGAGCAAACCTACGCTCCATCGCGTCCTGGTGGTCGATGACGCAGCTCTCGTGCGCCTGTACTATCGAAGCGTGCTGGAGCCAGCGGGCTATGAGGTGTTCGAGGCTTTGAACGGGGTGGAAGCCTTGGAGCAACTGCTTGGGTTCGAGATCGTCGACCTTCTGATCGTGGACATCAACATGCCGGTCATGGATGGCCTCAGCTTCTTAAGGATGCTTCGGCAACGAGGCGAACCGTTTGCGTCCACCCCCGTGCTCATCACCAGTACGGAAGCCGGGCTCCATGACCTGCGGGCTGCCCAAATTGCCGGAGCGAACTTCTACGCCGCCAAGCCCGTCGCTGGGCAGGACCTGTTGGAGCTCGTTGCCTTGCTTGCCGGATCAACCCATGATTGAACTTCTTGAGCAGTTCCTGGTGGAGTGCCGCGAGTCTGTGCAGCAGGCAACACTGGATCTTCTGGCGCTCGAAGGTGATTCAGGCGATCACACTAGGCTGGACAGTGCTTTTCGGTCGTTTCACACCCTCAAGGGCGGGGCCGGTATCGTCGATTTTCCAGATATGGCGAGGGGTCTGCACGCGGCTGAGGAACTGCTCGATTCCGGCCGGTCCGGTGCGAGGACGTTAAGCACTGCGGATATCGGCAACTGTCTCTGGGCATTGGATCAAGTCACCGGCTGGCTCGATAGCATTGAGGTAAAGGGAACTGTCCCGGAGGATGCAGGGTCGACCGCGGATGAGATGGTCCGCCGCTTGCAAGCGGCGCTATGGGAAGAACCTCCGGGGAAGAGCCCGCCCGCCTTGTTGGCGGCGGGGTGGTTGACATCTCTTTTGAAGGCCAACCATGATGTCGCAGCCCGAGCCTCAACCGGGTTGTTGTTCCAGCCCGACCCACAGTGCTTCTTTCGCGGCGAAGATCCCCTTGCGTTGGTCGCCGGCCTGCCTGGCCTGTTAGCTCTTCATGTGGAACAGGTTCATGTCTGGCCTTCGTTGAGGGAAGGTGATCCATTCGAGTGCAACCTGCTCTTCACAGCGTTGTCCTCTGCTCCGCAGGACGCTTTGTTGCGCTATACCCAAGCGATAAGCTCGGACTCTTCGAGCGTCCTCGAGATCCGCGAGCTTTCTTCTGCCGTCCCCGATCAGCGCGCAGGACTTAGCCGGATGGCGCGGCTGGTGCTCGAAGCGCAGTCCCAACTCCTTTCCCAGGTCGCGACCACAGGTCTGGCCGGCCGAGTAGGCGCCGCGCGGCGCGTGGTGATGAACATCCTGGCTCGGAGCGTCCGGCACAAGGATACGCTGGAACGCTACGATGGTAGTGTGCCGGACGCGGACGATCCAGAGGGACGACAAGCACTCATCCTCCTGATCGACCGGGTTTTGGGAGACGAGGCCCAAGTCCTCGAATTCTCCGTGAACCGGGATTCCCGCCTCGCCATCCCGAACTCAAATGCTGCCCGATCACTGCGGGTGAGCGTCGAACGCATTGATGCCTTAGTGAATTTGGCCGGCGAACTGTCGGTTGCCAAGAATGCCCTAACGCATGCCGCAACGCTAGCCCGGAGTGGAACTCCATCGGCGGATTTGGCGGCCGTGTTGGAGGAACAACAATCCCGACTGGAGAGGTTGGTCGATGAGTTGCAGCGTTCTGTCTTGAGCATCCGTGTCTTGCCCATGCGACAGGTGTTCCAAAGGTTTCAGCGCTTGGTGCGAGACCTTGCGACCGAAACGGGTAAGTCAGTGGTTCTCGTGACAGAAGGGGAGAACACCGAAGCAGACAAGACCATCGTCGAGGCTCTTGGAGAGCCGATTATGCATGTTCTTCGCAATGCAATCGACCATGGTGTCGAACCGGCGGACGAGCGCATCAGGACGGGGAAGCCACCGCATGCCACGATCTGCCTGCGTGCAGCGAAAGTCGGCGACAGCATTGTCGTTGAGGTGGAAGACGATGGTCGAGGTGTGGATTTCGCGAGAGTTCGACGGGTTGCGGCAGAACGCGGCCTGACGACCGGGTTCGCCTCGCTTTCCGATGACGATGCGTTGGAATTGCTGTTCAATCCGGGGTTCTCGACAGCCGCAACTGTCAACACGGTCTCCGGTCGTGGGGTTGGGATGGACGCGGTGCGATCGGCGATCGAGGCGCTCGGCGGATCGGTTGGCATTGAGACGAAGCCCGGAAGCGGGACGATCGCAAAATTCACCCTGCCCTACTCCATCCTGATGACGCCCCTGGTCACCGTGGAAGTAGTCAAACAAGTTTTTGGCGTTCCGCTTGAGAAAGTTATCGAAACCCGTCGACTTTCGCGCGGTGATGTCTCGATGGTTGGCGCCGCGCGCGTGTTCGGGCATCGCGGCCATACCATCCCGCTCGTTAGTCTTGCGGCGACGCTTGGCGAAACGCCGTCGGAAACGATCGCCGACGATTTCCAAGTCGTAGTCGTCCTGGTCGGGAACGACATGTGCGGGATAGAGGTCGATGATGTCGGGGAGACAATGGATATAATGATGAGACCCATCGAGGGGATGCTCGCGGGTGTAGAAGGCGTTGCAGGCGTCACAATTTTGGGTGATGGCCGCGTC
Source organism: Mesorhizobium sp. M0514 (assembly GCF_040321145.1). Classification (NCBI taxonomy): domain Bacteria; kingdom Pseudomonadati; phylum Pseudomonadota; class Alphaproteobacteria; order Hyphomicrobiales; family Phyllobacteriaceae; genus Mesorhizobium; species Mesorhizobium sp. M0514. The sequence continues at coordinate 5,796 of NZ_JAMYQZ010000133.1, read as the reverse complement.
ATGCTTGTTCTCGATGTGGAGGCTTTGGTGAAATGACCGTCATTTCCGACCCAAGCGGTGGACCGATCCGGCTTGAGGGCGACTGCACTTTAGAAGACAGCGAAACCCTGCTGGCAATGCTGGTTGAGTCAGGCAACATCTTAGTTGACTGGCGGAAGTGCACCAAGATCCATGCTGCCGTTCTGCAAGTCCTGATGGCGGCCCGCGTGAGGGTCATTGGGCCGGCGGGCTCGCCATTTCTCGAAAGCTATTTTCATCGCGGCTTCCGGGCAGTGCATGGCCGCTAGTTCACAATTATTGCATTTTATGCGATATCCCTAACCCCAGCCGAAATGAAGGTCGTAATGAACGTTTTGATCGTCGACGACAGCAAGCTTGCGAGAATGGCCTTGGTCAAGATTCTCGCCAAGAACTATCCGACATGGGTGCGCAAAGAGGCCGGCAACGCTGATGAGGCGCTTCAACTGGCGAGTGAGTTCGCGGCTGATATCGTGTTGATGGATTACAATATGCCCGGCCGCGATGGGCTTGCCTTGGCGGCGGACTTTCGTGCCCAGGATCCGTCAATGCGATTGGCACTGATTTCCGCTAATCAGCAGCACGAGATAGTCGAAGGTGCAAAGGCGCTGGGCGCTTCCTTCCTGACCAAGCCAGTGAATTGCCCGGATCTGGTTGCGTTTCTCGGCAAACCCGACACTCCCATTGGTCAGGACGATCAATGATGACTTCGGCCGACCTTGTCTTGGAAGAACTCGAGAAGGATGCCCTCACTGAACTGGTGAACATCGCCGTCAGCCGAGCCGCCAAGAATCTCCGCGAGATGGTTGGACGACAGGTGTTCCTGTCCGTCCCAAGAATCAACCTCGTCGGCAGGCAGCAAGCCATCGATATTTTGGACGAACGCGAGATGGACCGTCTGGTTGCCGTTCACCAGGTTTTCGAAGGTGATATCACTGGTCGCGCGCTGCTTATTTTCCCAGAGGAGCGAAGTCTCGAACTTGTGCGTGCTGTAGCCGGTCCGGACCATTCATTGGAAGACATCATCGACCTTGAACAGGAAGCACTCGCAGAGACGGGCAACATCATTCTCAATAGTTGCCTGGCCACCATCGCCAACCTGTTGCGCCGTAGTCTTCGCGTCTCCTTGCCTGAGGTCATTCGAGGCACTGGAACCGACTTCTTCAATCTGGCGCCGCCGCCCCTACCCGGCGAGGTCGTACTGTTTCTCTACATAAACTTCACCGTCAAGGACAATGACATCACGGGCTACATTGCCATGCTGATGGACATGCCTTCCCTAGCGGTTTTAAAGGGCCTCTTGTGCGAGTTTATCGAGCGGATCGGTGGGACCGATAAATAGTGACATGTTGAACACTTCTCACGATAATTCGACGCCGATATTAGATGCACTCGATTGCGGTATAATCGTGCTCGGTTCTCAAAGGCAAGTGACCGCCTGGAATGCCTGGATCGCCGCAGCCAGCAATATACGGACGACCGAGGCGATCGGAAAATCAATGGAGGAGCTTTTTCCCGGCCGGCCGCTCGGCCCAATCCTCGTTGCGTTAAACGAGGCTTTGGAAGCCGGGGCCTCCAGCCTGCTGACCCCTACACTCCACCCAGCCCTGCTTGCGTTGCGGACGCGAGCGGGCCAGCCGCTGATCCATAGCATTTCCATCCGACCAATCGGGGCGATAGGTGCGTATGAATGCCTTATTCAGATTTCGGATGTGACGGGGGCGATGCGGCGGGAAGCCGTGCTGCGCCAACGGCAGAATGCCCGTTATGATGCGGTCATGGAAAGCGCCGCGGAAGCCATTCTTACCCTGGATGACACTGGGGCAATCCAGGGAGCCAATTCGGCGGCCGAGGTGCTCTTCGAAATCGACAAGGCATCGCTTGCCGGTCAGCCGAGCGCCCGTCTGTTCGTGGAAGGCGACCGGTGGTCGCAATTGCACGACGCCAGTCGCTCAGGGCAGCAAATAGTTCATCGAGAGGTTTCCGTGAAGCGGCGCAACGGGTCGACGCGCCATCTCGAAGCTTCGATAAGCCGTTGGTCAGGTGGCGCCAAGCAATTCACCACCGCCTTTTTGCGCGATGTAACAGATCGCCTGTCCTCACAACTGAAGCTGAAGACCCTGAATGAGACGTTGGAGCAACGGGTAGCTGACGCAACCGGTGAGCGCGATATGATCTGGCGCGTCAGCCAGGATCTTTTCGCCGTAATGGATTTCGGCCTCAAGTGCCAAAGTGTGAATCCGGCCTGGACCGAGCATCTCGGCTTTGACGAAAGCGAGGTCGAGGGTAAGACTTTCGAGGATTTCGTTCATCCTGAAGATGTTGCGGCTGTGACACGGCTCTCACTATCGGATAGCCGGGTTGCGGTTCGCGACCTCGACTTACGCATGCGTGCCAATGATGGCAGGTTCATCTGGTACAGTTGGCAATTTATGCCGCGAAACAACCAATATTACGCCGCCGGGCGCGACATCAACGTCCGCAGGAATTTGGAGGATCAGCTGCGCCAAAGCCAGAAAATGGAGGCGGTGGGGCAACTCACGGGCGGTATCGCGCACGACTTCAACAACATGCTGGGAGTTGTCATCTCAGGACTCAACTTGATCCAGCGGCGCGTCGACCGCGGCGAGCCCGGCGTGCACCAGCTGATCGCAGCCGCGACCGAGGGTGCCCACAAAGCTGCCATGCTGACGCAAAGGCTACTGGCTTTTTCCCGGCAGCAGCCGCTTTCCCCTGAATCCCTCGACGTCGGCCGGATGGTGCAGGATATGTCGGAGCTTTTGCGCCGGACGCTGGGCGAGCACGTAACACTCAATACGGTCGTGCAATCCGGTGACGGTGCAGTGCTCGCTGATCCCAGCCAACTCGAAAATGTCCTCGTAAATCTGGCGGTCAACGCTCGCGATGCCATGCCGGAGGGCGGAACCCTGACAATCGAAACCTCTGCACTCCTGGTCGACCAGTCGGTTGCTGCAGATCATGGCATTTCCCCCGGCCCCTACGTCCTTATTGCGGTGAGGGACACGGGCTCGGGTATGAGCGCGGAGGTTCTGGAAAGAGCCTTCGAGCCGTTTTTTACCACCAAAGGTGTCGGCAAGGGAACCGGCCTTGGGCTGAGTCAGGTGTTTGGCTTCGTCAAGCAGTCCGGTGGCTATGTCAACATCGATTCAAAACTGGGGGTGGGGACTACCATCAGCATCTGGTTGCCAAGGCACAATGGTCCCGCCGATGGAGCACGGCGGGCGAACAGCCAAGACGTTGCCAATGGCAAGCCAGAGGAATTGATCCTCGTCGTCGAGGACGAGGCGAGTGTAAGACAACTGACAATGCAAATGCTCGAGGATCTCGACTATTCGGTGATTTCTGCTGAGAATGGGGTTGAAGGCCTGCGCATTCTTGAGGATCGAGGAGACGTTTCCTTGCTGCTGACGGATGTTGTCATGCCCGGAATGAACGGTCGGGAATTTGCGGATGCTGCCGTTGAATTGCGGCCTGACTTGAGGGTGCTCTTTACGTCCGGTTACGCACGTGATGCCATAGTTCGCAATGGGATCATCGATCCAAACGTTCAACTCCTGCAGAAACCCGCTACCCTCCAAGCTCTCGCCCAGAAAGTCAGATTGGTTCTGGATAACTAGCCATTCGGCAACCGGCCGTTCCGGTTTTCAGGCAAGAGGGTAGCGCGCTCGACCTGTCATATTAAACTAGGAGCGAGACGGGTTACCGAGGTGCTTCTACATGCCGTCCAGTTCGATACGCAAATTCGATTACGATCCCAACACCAGGGTTCTCTCGGTTTGGTTTGTAGCGAGCGGGAAGCATTACGAGTTTTTGGACGTACCTGCTGAGGCCGTTGCGGCGTTCAAAGCTGCCTTTGCAAAGGGCGTCTATTTTAAGAGCCACATCCGCAATCGTTATGCAGTCCGGCTGGCGCCAGCGAGGGCAGCAGGCTCGTCGGGCGATTGAGACAATTTCAAATCCAAAGAGGCCCGTGGGACCACAAGAAGGAAAGCGCGAACCTCACCATGTTGCAGCCGCCGGGCGGACCCGACGGCGTTATCGTCGACTGGATCGCTGCCGCCGCATGAGGCCTTAAGGCGTGGCCGGCGCCAGCTTGGCGGCTACTTGGTCGATCTTGTCGGCAAGTACGCCATTGGCCCAATCTGTGACCTCAGGGTCAACGGGCTTGTTGGCCATTTGGGCAAGGGCTGCATCGATCGATGGGACGTTGGCAGCGGCGGCTGTGGCGGCGGTCTGAGCATCGGCCGCAGCCTGGGTGGCGTCATCGAGCGCTGCCTGTGCTGCATCGAGGTCGGCCTGCGTCGGGACATCTTCGGGCGGGGTATTCGGGTCAGCCGCTTTCGCATTCAGCGCGTCGAGCGCCGCTTTGGCGTCGGCAACCGCCTGATTAGCGGCATCGAGCGCCGATTGAGCGTTCTTGGCTATTGCCGACTGTGTCACAAAAGCCTGCACGCCAGCGAAGTTCTTGCTCTTGGAATGCATGAAGGCGTTGGCGTTGCGCTGCAGTGAGTTCAACCGGCCCAGCTTGGCATGGATATTCTTTTCCTTGGACACTGAACCGGTAGCGGCCTTGGCGACCTGGCCCTTGGCGGATGCCGACTTGCCGAGCGAACCGCCGCCTCCGCCATTGCCGCCAGCATTACCGTTTCCTCCGGTATTGCCATTGCCGTTACCGTTACCGTTACCATTGCCATGGCCATGGCCGTTACCGTTGCCATGGCCGTTGCCACCAGCACCAGCAAGGGTCGGCGACACCAGGAGCGCGAGCACCGCGAATGCAGCAAAAAGGGTTTTGTGGGATCTCATAATTACCTCCGACATTGCCACCGCCACTAAACGTATAGCCGGCAACATGAGGAATCGATAACTTAGATATAGCTGTGCTTCCATTACGAGAACGAAGCACCGGCCACGCAACGCAACACGCATAAGTCTTTGAAATGCGAAAGCGGGATCAGAGTCTTTGGGCCGATTCGCCCTCGACTCTCAAAAGGTCTTACACCCCTCAGACCTCTTAGGCGAAGTTTTGGCCGCCACTCAAAGCCTCGACAACGTGGCGACCTTTGGTTGTCGGAACGTTGTCGAGAGAAAAACAAAAAGCCCGCTGACGGAGGACCCGCGGGCTTGTGACGGGATGGCCCGCGCCTGCGTCCGAGGCTGCGCGGGCCGACCATGATGAGTGGAGAGGACATCTTGGTCACCGGCAGGGACCGCTGAAGAACGAGCCGGGTGTAACCGAATAGCCTCAGAGCGAGGATGTTCCCGACTCACGCAAAAAAGCCCGCCAGAGTGAGCCGGCGGGCAATCTGGAGTGGGCGAGCCAACATAGGTCAACCAGCGGCGGAGGGGTTGGTTTCTTAGAAGCATAATGCGATATGAAGAATAACACGTCAGCGCTGCTGCAGCCATTCCAGTGACGCCCAAGGCACCGAGCCCCACCGGGTCACCTCGGCAGTGGCCGCCTTCACCCCGGTCATGTCTTCGCTGAGGGATTTCCCCGCGTCTTCAGCCTTGGCAAAACGCTGAACCAGCTTGTCGGTCTTGGCGTACATCTTCGATCGGCTGGCGGCTGGGCGCTGCTCGGATTGCTCGTAAGAGAGCGCGGCTCAAGCATCGCTGTCGTTTAATGTCGCGCCGGATCTCGGTTGCGTCTCGCTGAACGCCCTCCATGGACGCCATTCATCTTGGGCCACCAGGGTCTTTCTTGTTGTCTGAATAGCCGCCTTCGCGCGTGAGCACCTTGGCAGGCGCTTTCTT
>NZ_JAMYQZ010000132.1:0-10455 GCF_040321145.1 Mesorhizobium sp. M0514 | reverse complement strand
CCGTATCCGGGATGATGATCCCGCCGGCGGTCTTGGATTCGGATTCGACCCGGCGTACGACCACGCGGTCATGAAGCGGGCGGAACTTCGACTTTGCCATTTTTTCTTCCTCGAATGAGAACGGTGAGAGCTGTTCCTCGATCCGGCGGTGCCGGATGTGCGTTAGCACTCACCTGGGGAGAGTGCTAACGTGCGCTGAAATAAGCGCGTGGCTTTCGAGAGTCAAGGCGAACGGTGAGCACAATTGTGCCAATTGGAGCCGTGCCGCGATCCGACGGCAGACCCTACCGGCGCCGCGGCGATTTAAGCACCAGAAGCGGACAGCGTTCAGCCAGCCCATAGGTCCCTGTCGGCGCGAGGCGGACACTGTCAAAAAACCGGCTCGCCTCTTCGACCAGCGTCGCCGCCGGGGCGAAACTGTAGACAGTCTGCGAATTCGCATAGACATCGATGGTGCCGATGACCGGCATCTCCCATCCGGTCGTCGCGGCAAGGGCCTCCCGGTCGGCAAACAGCGCATCGAAGGCGTCGAGGATCGCCCGCACCGGAATGGCGCGGTCGGGATCGCCGCCGGCACAAGCCATGGCAATGCGCCATTTGAGTTCGTGGAAGGTCGCGACACCACCGGACAGCGTCAGCGCCCGGACCTCCTGCAGATCCTCCGGCACCTGAGGGCTTGCATAGGCGCGCAATGCAGCCCGCCCATCGGACTTCAGCACACGCGCGATCTCGGCAAGCAGCGCCTGCCGTGCAACCGAGGAGTCCAGCGCCGACAGGCAGCCGTCGCCGATCACCGCCCCGACGCTTTCGTCGCCCAGCGGCAACTCCAGCCAGTTGCCGATCACCGCCTTGCGTGAGGCGGTATCGCCCGGCCAGATGCCCGATATCATGGCAGTGGACTCGTCGATCGCGAGCATGGTCCTTCCGAGGGCGGCAAGCTCCGGCGTGACCCCGAGCAGCACCACATCGACTGATTGCAGGCTAAGTTCGCGCTCATAGGCGGCGACAGCTTCCGGGGGCGGACACAGCGGCGACCCGAGAAGCCGCCAATGACGGCGAATTGCGTCCCAATGCTCAGTCATGCGGAACGGTTTGGGGAAAGGCTGGACATATTTCCTTCCAGGCTGTTGGTTGCCTTGCGAGTTACCTCATGCAGGAAAGGCCATGGCCCGCATTGCCGTCATAACGCATGAATTTGACCGCTTCCAGAGCCGGCGGGGCCTCCTGCTGCGCCAGGACAGCCCCTACATGCTGTTCGACGTCCTGGCGGAGCTGAAACGGCGCGGTCACTCCGTGCAGATCATGCGTGGACCCTCGGCAAGTCATAACGCCGATATTGCCGTCCTGCATGTCGACGCGACAGTGACGCCATCGGACTATGTCGACTACGCGCGCGGATTTCCGATTTGTCTCAATCTTGGTGCGACCGACATTTCCAAGCGCCGCATCAGCGGTGCGATCCTCGAGGAGGGTGCCAACTGGAGCGGCCAGGTCATCGTCAAGAGCAACCTCAATCATTGGGGGACGCCCGAGGAGCAGCTCAACCGAAAATCCGTTCGCGCCGGCAAGGCAGTGCCTTTCCCGGGCGCGCAGACCTTCGACCGCTATCAGGTGCATGCCTCGCTGGCCGATGTGGCGCCGGAGATTTTCAGGCGTGCCGACCTGATCGTGGAAAAATTCATTCCCGAAATCGAGCCCGACGGGTTTGCGGCGCGGTTCTGGATTTTCTGCGGCGATCGGGAGCGCTGCACCCGCTATGTCTCGCCGCAGCGCCTGGTCAAGGGCGACGACACCATCCGCCGGGAGCCGGTTGCGGTTCCCGACGAATTGCGCGCCTTGCGTCGGAAGCTGGGCTTCGACTATGGCAAGTTCGACTTTGTCGTGCATGAGGGCAGGGCCGTGCTGCTCGATGCCAACAAGACTCCAGGTCGCGCCAGGAACCTGTCGAAGATCGTTGCCGCCGGCACCGCCAATCTGGCCGACGGCTTCGAAAACCTCATCCTCCAGACCGGACGGGGTCGAATCGGGCGCTAGAGAAACAGTCCCAACTGCGTATGGATGATCGACCGGTAGTCCTCGATGGTGTGGCGGCTTTCCTCCTGGTTCTGGGTCAGCGCCATGCGCACGACGCCGCCGGCCAGCTGGAAGATCAGGAAAACCATACGGCCGAACTCATTGCGTCGCTCTGGCGCGAGAAAGGGGCCGACATGGTCGCAGAACATCGTCGCCTGGCGCCGGGTTTCGGCGATGTCGAGATTCTTCAGCGCCTTGTCAGCCTGGATGGCGTTTTGCAGGTCCTGAATGGCGGGGTCGCCGGCGACGCGCTCATAGTAGTCGTCGAGCAGCCGGTCGGCCGCCGCGATGACGTCGCCCAGCCCGCCAATGTCGGCGACGATCGCGGCAAGCCGAGAGCGGCTCACTTCGGAGAACCGCTCGTAGAGCATCGCCAGGATCGCCGACTTGTTGGGGAAGTAATGATAGACGGTGGCGATCGGCCCGCCGGCCTGTGCGCCGACTTCCTTCATGGTGACGGCGTCGATGCCTTTCTCGCCGATCAGCCGCATGGTCGTCGACAGGATGGCGTCGATGCGCTCGCGGCTGCGCTCCTGTTTGGGCCTGCGCCTCGGTTCGGTCGTCATCTGCACTGCTTCGTTCATGCCGCCATCCTCTCGATCGCCCAGACCATTCGATCGCCAAGACCATCCCCAGCCTTGTTGGTGCCAAGTCCCGCTACTGATTGACAAACGAATATGATCGAGTATCAGTTTCTAAATGCTGACAGACTGTCAGTTTTTTTGCCGTCAGGCAAGGACGTTGGGAGGGACCGTGACTTCTGCTGGTAACGCGGATGCCGGGAACGGCGACTGGCTGGTCGGCAACCCCACTGGGGCGCAACTCGCCTCGGCATTGTGGATCGGCTCGGTCGGGCTGCTCATTCTCGGGCTGCAGCCGGTGCTTCTCGGCGCGCTCTACACCGAAGGGCATGTCAGCGGTGACGAACTCGCGCTGGTCGCCACGGCGGAGATGATCGCCATCGGCATCGGATCGGCGGCCATCGCCATGATGCTGTCCGCCCACAATATGCGCTTGAAAAGTGCCGTCCTTCTGCTCTTGCTGGCGCTGGCTAACTGCGCGACCGCCTATGCGCTGACCTCGACCTCGCTGATTGCCGCCCGCGCGGTGGCAGGCCTCGCCGAGGGTGGGCTGGTGGCGGTCGCCACGGAACTGATCGCCCGTTCACGCCGGGCCGAGCGCATCGGCGGCTTCTTCGTCACCCTTCAGACCCTGGCGCAATGCGCCCTTGCCCTGCTGCTGGCGCTTTACGTCATCCCGGCCGCCGGATCGGCGGGCGGCTTCATCGTTCTTGCCGTCGTCTGCATCGCCTCGGTGGCCGTCGCCTTCATCGTCCCGGATAGCTATGCCGACCTGCCCAAGGAGGAACAGTTCAGCAATGTGCTGACCGTTCCTTCGCTTGCCGCTTTGCTGAGCGTCTTCTGCTACTTCATGTTCTTCGGCTCGGTCTGGGCGTTTCTCGAGCCACTTGGCGCACAATACGGCATCGATGGCCGCACCGTCGGCCTGATCGTCTCGGCCAACCTCGCATTGCAGGTGCTGGGCGCAATGACGGCTACCGTCTTCGAGGCGCGCATCGATTACCGCTTCGCCATCGTGGCGATCGGCGTGGTCGCCGTCGCCAGTTCCGTGATGCTCGCCGGCAGCCCCGGCCTGACGGTTTTCTGGGTCGCGGCCTTGATCATGGGCTTCATCCTTCTGTTCATCGTGCCCTATCAGATCCGGCTGGCGATCACCGCCGACGAGACGCGCACGGCCGTGCTTCTGGTGCCGGCGGCCCAGCTTTTCGGTCTGGCGATCGGCCCGGTCGCGGCATCGCTGCTGATCGACGGCAAGGATTTTCGGCCGGTGCCGGAATTTGCCGCCGCCAGTGCTGCGGCCAGCGTTGTGCTGCTCGGCCTGTTCGTCCTGATCGCACGGCGCCGCCGCGCCATCGCCTGAGACACGACCGGGGGAGCATCTCCTCGATACTTGACTAAGTCAAATAAATGACCGATCGTTGATGGGCAGGAGGCTTCCCATGACGATCCATCATCAACCCGGCAAGGAACGCATCGACGCGGTGCGGGCTTTCAACCGCTTCTACACCCGCCAGATAGGTCTGCTCGACGAAGGCCTGCTGAAAAGCGCCTTCTCGCTGACCGAGGCGCGGGTGCTCTACGAACTGGCGCATCGCGATGGCCTGACCGCCAGCGATCTCATCCGCGATCTCGGCCTCGACGCCGGTTATGTCAGCCGGCTCCTGAAGAAGTTCGAGCACCTGCAGCTGATTGCGCGCGCGCCGCTGGCGTCGGATGCGCGGCAGTCGTCGATCACGCTGACGCCGGTGGGGCGGCAGGCCTTCGCGCCGCTGAACCGGGCTTCGCATGACCAGGTCGCGGCCTTGCTGGAGCGGCTTCCTGCTGCCGAACAGGACCGGCTGGTCAAGGCCATGCAGACGGTGCAGCAACTCCTGAGCGACAGCCCGGAGTCCAAAGTGCCGTATATGCTGCGCCCCTTGCAGGTCGGCGACATCGGCTGGGTGGTGCGCCGCCAAGGACAGATCTACGCACAGGACTATGGCTGGGACGAAACCTACGAGGCGCTGGTCGCCGAAATCCTCGGCGCCTTCGTAAAATCCTTCGATCCAGAATGGGAACGCAGCTGGATTGCCGAACGGCAAGGGGAGGTGGTCGGCTCGGTCTTCGTCGTGCGCAAATCCGACGCGGTGGCGAAGCTGCGCCTGCTCTATGTCGAACCATCGGCGCGCGGCCTCGGCATCGGCAAGCGGCTGGTTCAGGAGTGCATCGGCTTTGCTCGTGCCAAGGGCTACAAGACGCTGACCCTATGGACCAACGACATCCTGACCGCCGCCCGCCACATCTACGAGAGTGCCGGCTTCAGGCTGGTGGACGAAGAGCGCCATCACGCCTTCGGCAAGGATCTGGTCGGCCAGAACTGGAACCTGGAGCTGTAGCGGCGTTCAGGCCACCGGGACCCATATCTCCAGCCCGCCATTGCCGCTGCGCGGATCGAACTCCGGGCCGTAGCGCTCGAATTCGGGGCCGTCGGCTATATCGTGCCCCGAGGCCGGCAGCCATTTGTTCCAGATCGTGTTGACGGTGCGGCGGATGGTGGAGATGTGCTCGGCATGGGTGAACACGGCGTATTTCTGCGCCGGCACCCGCACCCGCGAAAGCTCCTTCGGCAGGTCCGAGAAATCCGAAACTTCGACCCCGGCGATATAGTCGAAATTGCCGGCATCGTCGCCATTGACGCAGACGCCATAGGCGACGTCGCCGGTCTCGCCCGGGATGTTGCCGATAAAGGGACCGAAGCGCTGCCACTGCATCGGAATGGCCGCACTGGTTTCGCAGCTGTAGCGCTCGCCGAGGCCGGCAATGAGGAAGGGACGGCCGGTCTCGAAGCGCGGCGGCGGCAGTGAGGCGAGGAAGGACTGGTCCATCAGGATCGGCTCCACCAGGTCGAGATTGCTGAGGCTGCCCTGCGCGCGCACCAGTTCCGGCGTCGTGCCGAACTGATCGCGGAAGGCGCGGGTGAAGGCTTCGTGCGAGGCGTAGCCGGCATCGAGCGCGACAGCGAGGATGTCGGGCGCGCCGGAAGCCAGCTTGCGCGCCGCTTCGGTCAGCCGGCGCGCGCGCATATAGCCCATCACCGAACGGCCGGTGGCGGCGCCAAAGGCGCGCGTCACATGAAAGCGCGAGACGCCGCTGCTTTGCGCGACATCCTCAAGCGAGATCGCTTCCGGCAAATGGCTCTCGACAAACCACAGCGCTTTCTCGGTCGGGTTCATGAGTCTCCTCTCATTTGGCCACTCCATGCTGCCGGCTTTTTGCGAGGCCAGTTTGATCGAAATTGCGCCTGTCGTAAAATCGAAGGGCGCTGGTCGACTGTGGCAGGTCACCATCGTGGAAAGCCGCTGCTGGGCGGCCTCGGCCTGGCTCGCTGGGACAATATCCGGGCGCGCTGGGTGCGGGCACCATCCTTGCCTATGCCCTGTGGAACCACCGCCGGCTCGATGCCTTCCCCGCCGGCGAAAGTGCCGCCGAAAGCCTAGGTGTGCCGGTGGCGAGGACGCGCAAGACGACCTTTCTCCTCGCGGCGTTCTCGACGGCAATTCACGTCACGGTCGGGAGGTCATCCGCAACCGTTATTGACTGTGCCATGACCGCATCTGCATGGCTGCCATCCCTCTTTTTCGGCTCTGGCGCAATGCGGCGCCTTGAATGGTAAGCACGCTTATAATATATACCGCTCATGGTTTCCGACGGCATAGATAGATTGGGCTTTTTGATCCACGACGTGCAGCGCCTCATGCGCAAGCGCTTCGAGGCGCGCGCCAGCGGTCTTGGCCTTTCCTCGGCACAATGGCGGCTTCTGGTTCGCGTCGCCAAGGAGGCCGGCGTCGCCCAGGCTCGCCTCGCCGAACTTCTCGAAATCGAGCCGATCAGCGTTTCACGCCTCGTCGACCGGATGGAGGAGGGCGGCTGGATCGAGCGGCGCTCCGACGCAACTGACCGGCGCGTGCGCATGATCTTCCCGACAGCCAAGGCGAACGCGGCCTATGCCGAGGTCAAAAGCCTTGCTGGCGAAGTTTATGAGGAATCGCTGGTCGGCGTTTCGCCGGACGACCGCCGCGTCCTTATCCGGGCGCTGGACACCATCGTGCAAAACCTGGCGGACGGCGAGACGTCGTCCTTGAAGAGTACGGAAGGGGCAGCAGCATGAACGCGGCAGCCAAGCTAGACGAGAATGTAACCAAGATCGAGACACCGGCACAGCCGGCCGCCGAAGCGCCTGCACAGCCGGCCGCAGCACCTGTCGCGGTGGCTCCCCCGGTTCAACCCGCTCCGGCTCCGGTCAAGAAGCGCCGCCTCGGCCGCTTGCTGCTGATGGTCGCCCTGCCGGCCGCGCTGGCCATTGGTGGCGGTTATGTCTGGGTGACCGGCGGCCGCTATCAGGAAACCGAGAACGCCAATTTGCAGCAGGCCAAGGTGTCGATCGCCTCGGACACCGCCGGCCGCATCGTTCAGGTCGGCATCTCGGACAATCAGCAGGTCAAGCAGGGCGATGTGCTGTTTGCCATCGACCCCGAGCCCTACCGGATCGCGTTAGCCCAGGCCGACGCGGCGGTCGCAGTCGCACGCGTCGGAATCGAACAGCTGCGCGCCGCCTACAGCCAGGCACTGGCGCAGGAAAAGTCCGATGCCAGCCAGGTCGACTACGCGCAGTCGCAGTATGACCGCGCCGCCGACCTTGCCCAGAAGGGCATCAACGCCAAATCGTCGCTGGACGAGGCCAAGAACGATCTCGACAAGGCCAGGCAGCAACTGGCCGTTGCCGAGCAAGGCATCATCAGCGCCAAGGCGGCTCTCGCCGGCAATCCCGATATCGAGACCGACAAGCATCCGACGGTGATGGCCGCACTCGCCGCGCGCGACAAGGCCGCCTACGATCTGGCGCAGACCACGGTCAAGGCGCCGGCCGACGGCGTCATCAGCCAGGCCTCCTCGTTCAAGGTCGGCCAGTATGTCGGTTCCGGCACGCCGCTCTTTGCGCTGGTCGAGACCGGCGACACCTGGATCGATGCCAATTTCAAGGAAACCCAGCTTACCCACATGAAGCCTGGCCAGAAGGCCGAGATCGTCGTCGACACCTATCCGGGCAGAACTTTCGAGGCCACCGTCAAGGCGATCGGCGCCGGCACTGGCGCGGAGTTTTCGCTGCTGCCGGCTCAAAACGCCACCGGCAACTGGGTCAAGGTCACCCAGCGCATTCCGGTGCGCCTGGAGCTGACCGATGCCGACGCCAAAATGGCGCTGCGCACCGGCATGAGCGCCTCGGTTACGGTGGATACCGGCGTGGCACGCGGGTTCCCCGCTATCTTCGGCCACGCCACCGCAGGCGAAGCACAATAGACTGTGAATGGACCGTGATCTCGAAAAGCAGGATCACGGCCCGGCAGAACGCCCGCCGCAGGCGAGGTGAAGTTGAGATGACAGGATCGGTCCGACGGCAGGTTGAACGAGGGGTGGATTGGACCGGGCCGCATTGCGGGCTGCCCAGAACCTGGACCATCTCGGCGCCCATCCTTCGGACCTTGGATTTCCGGGCGGCAAGCGCCTGATGTGTCGAGACCTTCGATCGATGTAACCCCCACATCGATAGATCGCGTCCCACCGCGATGAGGGTCTCTTCACCAGAGAAGGCCTCGCCGCCCGGAAACCTAGTGTACACGTTATTGTTACCTGTCGGAAGTTCCGCATCATGACCACACCAGAACCTTTCAAGGAAGTGCCGCATCGCGGCCTGATCACCGTGGCGCTGATGCTGGCGACGGTCATGCAGGCGCTCGACACCACGATCGCCAATGTCGCGCTGCCGACCATGACCGGCGACCTCGGCGCGTCGCCCGACAACATCAACTGGGTGTTGACCTCCTACATCGTTGCCGCCGCGATCATGACGCCGGTGACCGGCTGGCTGGCCGACCGCTTCGGCCGCAAGGAACTGTTCCTGGCGGCGGTTGTCGGCTTCACCGTGTTCTCGATGCTGTGCGGCATTGCCTGGAGCCTGGAGAGCATTGTGTTCTTCCGGCTGATGCAGGGCGTGTTCGGCGCAGCCATCGTGCCGCTGTCGCAGACCTTCCTGCTCGACATCAACCCCAGGGAACGCCACGGCCAGGCGATGGCCATCTGGGGCGCCGGCATCATGCTGGGGCCGATCCTGGGTCCGACGCTGGGCGGTTGGCTGACCGAGAATTTCAACTGGCGCTGGGTGTTCTTCATCAATTTGCCGGTCGGCATCATCGCCTTCCTCGGCATGGCAGCCTATTTGCCGGTCATTGCCCGGCGGATACGCAGCTTCGATTTCTTCGGTTTCGCCATGATTTCGCTCGGCGTCGGCGCACTGCAGCTGCTGCTCGACCGCGGCGGCGAGGTCGACTGGTTTTCCTCGGTCGAAATCTGGATCGAGCTTGCTCTTTCGATCACCGGCTTCTGGGTGTTCATCATCCACACACTGACGGCGGAACGTCCTTTCATCGACCCCAAGATCTTCCTCGACCGCAATTTCGTGACCGGTCTGGCCTTCATCTTCGTCATGGGCGTGCTGATCCTGGCCTCGATGTCGCTGCTGCCGCCGATGCTGTCGACCATCTTCGGCTATCCGACCGTGACCATCGGCGTCGTCCTGGGGCCGCGCGGTGTCGGCACGATGATTTCGATGCTTGTCGTTGGACGGCTCATGAGCAGGATCGACGCCCGCATCCTCGTCGTCATCGGCTTTCTGCTCACCGCGCAGTCGCTCTACACCATGTCCTCCTTCACGCCGCAGATGGACAATTGGCTGATCCTCAGCTCCGGCGTCATCCAGGGCCTGGGCATGGGCATGGTGTTCGTGCCGCTGTCCACGGTGGCCTTCGCCACGCTCGACGTGCGCTTCCGCACCGACGCCACGGCCCTGTTCAGCCTGGTTCGAAATCTCGGTTCGTCGATCGGCGTGTCGGTGGTGACGGTTCTCATGGTGCGCAACACGCAGGTCAATCACACCGAACTGTCGGCTTTCATCAACCCGTTCAACCCCAATTTGTGGGCGGCCTCGCCGGCGGCAGCAGGCGGCGATCCGACGGCACTTTCGCAGGTGGACCGCATGGTCAACATCCAGGCGATGATGATCTCCTACGTCAACGACTTCAAACTGCTGATGGTGATGACGCTGGTTGCCATTCCGTTTGTCTTCCTGCTGCGCAAGCCGAAGACCGCTCCGGCCGGCGCGGCAGCTCCTGCCGCGCATATGGATTGAGGCGGGCGCCGGTAGCGCTGGCAGCAAGCTGGTTGCCCCTGATGATTTGTTGCTCGGATGATCGTCAAAACCCGCGTGTGCAAAAGAATATCGATAATGAGCCGTTGGAAGTTGATTTGAAATGACATTTGCACCTTTGGTATCTGGTTGCTGACGCCTCCAATTCCGTTACAGTTCATCTTGAATTAGCACATCTGTAACATTGTCAGTCGACTTTCGTCTGGCACGACAGAGGCCCTTTCTTGTTTCAGGTGCCAAACCGGAGGAGGTCTGTTTGGTCACGAAGTCATCCAGAAGATCCGTCGGGGCGCGCGGGCCGGTGGGCGTAGCCGCATTGGCAAGACTGGCTGATGTCTCCTACGATACGCTCGAGGGAGAACTTCGCACGACCATTGCGGCTCTCGAAGGGCAGACCCTGCGCTTCGAGACTGCGATCGAGAATATTTCGCAAGGCATCTGCTTTTTCGATGCCGATGAACGGTTGATCCTGAGCAACCGGCGCTATGCGGAAATCTACCGCATAGCGCCCGAGGAATTGCGGCCTGGCGTGACACTGAGCGAAATCGTCGAGCGCCGCGT
>NZ_JAMYQZ010000131.1:0-10476 GCF_040321145.1 Mesorhizobium sp. M0514 | reverse complement strand
TGCCGGCCAGGCCGGCAGGCCAGAGGGGGGCGGCCGCGCTCCATAGCCTTCTGATTTCGCTCTTTTTCCTGTTCTCTGCCGCCCACGCCGACGCGCTCGAACTAAAACCCTACAAGGATGACCTCTTCGCCTATCCGGCGACGCTCTCGTCCACGGACAAAGGCGCCTACACCGTCATCGACTATCGCGAGATGCGCGACATCAACGACCGCGACGAAGTGCCGGAAAAGCGCGTGCAGGCTAAGTATACCGACACCGGCGTGCGCAAGGTGCAGCGGGATTTGATGCTGAAAACCGATGCCGGCGATGTCAGGCATGTCGCCGTCGGTAAGACCGAAGGCGCCGGCATCATCGTGCTTTACCTGCACGGGCAGGGCGGCAGCCGCAAGCAGGGCGTCGACGACTTCACCTTCGGCGGCAATTTCAACCGCATCAAGAACCTGATGGCCGGCAATGGCGGCCTCTATCTCTCACCCGATTTCACCGATTTCGGCGACAAGGGCGCGGCCCAGGTCGCGGCGCTGATCGGCCACTATGCCGAGGCCTCGCCGGACGCGAAAATCTTCGTCGCCTGCGGCTCGATGGGTGGTGCGCTGTGCTGGAAGCTGGCCGGCCGCAACGATACGGGACGGCGCATCAACGGGCTGCTGCTGCTCGGCTCGCTATGGGATGACAGTTTCCTGTCGAGCCCGGCCTACAGGCGCCATGTGCCGGTGTTCTTCGGCCAAGGCAGCAAGGATCCGGTCTTTCCCGTGGAGAAGCAGGAGGCCTTCTTCCGCTCCATCACTGCGAACTCGAAAGCCTATCCAACCCGGTTCGTCCGGTTCGAGACCGGCACCCACGGCACGCCGATCCGCATGGTCGACTGGCGCCAAACGCTGAACTGGATGCTGTCGAAGGCGCCCTGAGGCATATCGCCCAGAGGTGCCCCTTGGTTTTGGCAATCATGGTTCGGCCGATATCCTCTTAGGTGTAGGCTGATATGATCCAACAGATCGGAAGCACAGCGATGGACGCCCACCCCTTCAAGATCCAAATTCCGAACGAACAACTTGAAGATCTCCAGCGCCGGCTTAGCGCAACAAGATGGCCAATTCCGCTAAGCGAAGCGGGCTGGAGCGATGGGGCCGACCTGCCATTCATCAAGCGCCTTGCGGATTACTGGCGAGACCGCTTCGACTGGAGAGTGCAAGAGGCGCGGCTGAACCGGCTGCCGCAATATCTGACGAGGCTGAACAACCTAGATGTCCACTTTGTCCACCAGCCAGGCAACGGACCGGCGCCGCTGCCGCTGATCATAACGCATGGCTGGCCCGGCTCGTTCATCGAAATGGAACACGTCATTCCATTGCTGGCAGACCCAGCTGCCCATGGTGGTGACCCGGCCGACGCTTTCCACGTGGTAGTTCCCTCCTTGCCCGGATACGGCTTTTCCCAGGCGCCGACGGAACCAGGCTTCCATTCCGGCCGCATCGCGGAGTTATGGGTACAGTTGATGCGCGGGCTCGGCTACGACCGCTTCGCTTCCCAAGGAGGCGACATCGGCGCGGGCGTTTCCGCCTGGATGGCACGGCTCCATTCCGAAAGCGTGCTTGGCGTCCACGTCAATTACATTCCCGGGAGCTATCGGCCACCCTTGGGTGCAGGTCTGCCACCTGTCACCGTTGAGGAGCAGGCCTTTCTGGAAAAGGCCGCGGCCTGGACGGCAACGGAGGGCGCCTATGCCCATCTGCAGGGCACGAAGCCTCAGACGCTTGCTTATGCTCTGACAGACTCGCCGATCGGTCTCGCAGCCTGGATGATCGAGAAGTTCCGTAGCTGGAGCGATTGCGACGGTGACGTGGAGCGCACCTTCGGCATGGACACGCTCCTTACGGATGTTTCTCTCTATTGGTTCAGCAACGCGCTCACCTCGTCCTTGCGACTCTACAAGGAGAATCGACTGTTCCCTCTTGCGTTCGAGACGCTGGAACGCGTTTCGCCGCCATTTGGGGTAGCGCTTTTCCCTCGCGAGTTGCCGATGCCGCCTCGATCCTGGGTGGCGCGGGTCTTTGACGTTCAGCGATGGACATCGATGCCGCGAGGCGGCCATTTCGCTGCGCTGGAGGAACCGAGTCTTCTGGTCGAGGACATTCGCGCCTTCTTCCGGCCGATGCGTTCGCGGCCTGAAACGAGAAGGCGAATGTGAAGGACTGCTTAAGCGCGGCGGTTCCTGCTAAGACCCCTACGGCGCGGTGTTGTAGTCGACCACCGTCTGCGGGTTCTCCTCGCCATCGTAAGACGCGTCCACATCATATTGGACGAGGGAGAAATCGCCGTTACGGAACAGGTATATCCCCTTGTCCGAGGCGTCGCCGATGCCGCGCCATTTGTTGAACGTGGTCAGCGTCTTGGCGTCTTCGTCATATTCGGAATTGGCCGCCCAGCCGGTTGTGCGGAAGCCGATGATATCCATGCCCAGCAGTTTGCCGTCGCTGTCATTGTTCTCGTAACGGATATCCAATTCGGGCTCGGTGAACTGCAACTGCCGCACGCCCGATACTTCGTCGGTCATGTAGTAGACCGAACTTGCGTTATAGGCTGCCGCTTGGCAGTAGAACTCGAAAAGCCGCGTTTCCTTGTCGGGATCGCTGGCAGCCGCGTCCTTTGCCTTGTATTTGATCGAAAAGATGTTCGGCTCCTCGCCGAGAAACTGCTTGTCGCACTGATCGCCATAATCGGCGGGGAACAGTTTCTTCACGTGCTCGAGTGCGGCGTCCTTCTTCGGCGGCGGCGGCCCGTCACCACAGCTTGGCGGCAGCGCCCCCTCGAAATCGGCCTTGGATGGCTTCAGCGCGCCCTTGTCGATAAAGATTGGTCGGAACGGCGGGGCCTGGATCTGAGCGCTGACCTGGCGCAGCGTGTAGCAGCCGGCGAAGACTGCTTCCTTGCCGTCCTTGTCGGTGGCGCGGATGGCCACCGGGACACTGTAATAGATGCTGCCGGCGGCACCTTCATCGGAAATGGCGCCGGTTTCCACGTCGACCTTGTCGGTGCCGTCATAGCCCTTGACGAAAGTGTCGAAATCCTTTGCCGGCTTGGTATCGCCGTAGTAAGCCCAGGCGCGGGCGAATTCGTGCCGGTTGATGGCACTGTAGAGCGAACGGACCACCGCTGCGGCATCCGACCTGTCGTCGACATAAGGTGCCTGGTCATCGGTCGCCGGGTCATCATCGGCCAACAAAGCTTGGCTGGATACAGCAAGGGAGAAAAAAGCGGTCGCTGCCAGAAAGACAAGTCTCATCGGGGATCTCCACCACGACAGGATTCTATCACATCGATTGCGGCGACGTGGTGACGCTTGAAAAATCCTCCGGGAAGGCGCTACGTCCCGCCGTCGGCGCTTCAGCCGCAATGGAGATTTGAACGTGACACTATCGATGTATGAAGCCTCGGTGCCGGTGTTTTCGGCCAGGCTGAAGGCGCTGTCCGGCGTGCTGTCGGCGGCCGAACAGAATGCAATCGAGCGCAAGATCGACCCGCAGGTGTTTTTGACCGCGAGGTTGGCGCCCGACATGTACGCGCTGGTCAGGCAGGTGCAGGTCGCCACCGACCACGCCAAGGGCGCGCCATCAAGGCTGGCCCGTCGCGAGGTGCCGAAATACGAAGACAATGAAGCGACCTTCGCCGAGCTTCAGGCGCGCCTGACCAAGACGCTCGATCTGCTGGCGTCATTCTCGGCCGCCGAATTCGATGGTTCGGATGAAAGGGTGGTCGAACTGAAGTTTGGCCAGCGCGAAGCCTCGATGCCCGGCATGCAGTATCTGCTGCATGTCGCCATGCCCAACTTCTATTTCCACGTGACCACCGCCTACGACATCCTGCGCCACAATGGCGTGCCGCTGACCAAGGGCGCCTATCTCGGTAATCGTTGACGAATTCGGCATTCCGAGGTTTCCCGGTCGCTGCCGGGAAACCTCGTCTCGCGCTGGTTCAGCGCACGGACATTTCGCGGGCTATGCGCGGGAAGTCGGCCGGCTTGATGCCGATGTCGGCGCGGTCGGCATTGCTCATCGAGTGCAGCAGTGCCAGGGCGGAACGATAACGCAGATGCTCCTGCGGACGCGGACGGGCAAACATTTCAGTGAAGAACCCCATGATTCGGCCCCTAGTTGATCCTCCACATCTTCGAGTATAGGCAAATTATGAAGATTGTGCAGTGCAGCATTTGCATGGCAGCCATGCCGGGGGCGCAATTTTTTCGGCACAATTGGCTCACCCGCTGAAACTTATGACTGGTGCCGACCGTACGCATAGACGCTGGCACATGGCCGGCTTTTCCTCGCCACTCCTGGCGAATTTCCGGACTGCATGCAAATGCAGTCCGGCTTTTTGTTGAGCTGCACCATCAACCGGTCGCGCAAGCCCGGCGAACGCCTAAACTGGTTAAGATCAGCGGCATTCATTTTTAACGAGCCGGTTCTATGCTGCGACCGGCTCTGTTCGCACGCTTAAACGAGGGGGAGGCTGACATCGGCGCCAAGCGGGATTTCGCTTCCTTGCTCGACGATCTGTTCGTTGCCTCCGACAAGGATGAGGCGGCGGAAGAGACGAGCGCCCGGCCGTCGATCCCGTTCGACTATCTCTCCGTGGCCGACGAGCTTCATTCCGGCCGCATCAAGGTCTCGGGCGAAACGTTCGCAGCCGAATACCGCGAGGCGGGAGCCGATCTCGCCGCCGAATTCGCAGCCCTTCTCGATCATGCCAAGCTGGCGCTGGCCGGCGAAGAGGCAAAGCCCGAGGAAAAGCTGCCGCCGATCGACCCTGACGCGATCGCCGTCGAGCTCGGCCTCGATCATCCAGTCAAGAACGCCGATCTCGGCCGCATGCGCCGCAGCTTCGCCTTCGCCAACCACCCCGACCGCGTCGCGCCGCATCTGCGCCAGCGCGCAATGATCCGCATGCAGGTGGCCAACATGCTGATCGACGAGGCCAAGCGGCGCGCTTTGGCTGGCGTCCGGCGCTGACTTTCCAGGGTTCACGCAAAAGTCGGTCCGCTAAGGGTTGGAGAGCGGCGCCGCTTTCCCTATAGATGCGGCTTCCTTCCAGCGTAGCCGCGCAATTCCCGCCGGAGAAAATTCGATGCATAAACGCCGTCTCGGTCGGACCGATCTTCTTGTGACCCAGATCTGCCTGGGGTCGATGACCTGGGGCGAGCAGAACACCGAGGCCGATGGCCATGCGCAGATGGATCTGGCTTTTGAGCGCGGCGTGAATTTCATCGACACCGCCGAGCTCTACCCGATCCCGCCCAAGGCTGAGACGCAGGGGCGCACGGAAAAGATCATCGGCAGCTGGATGAAGGCCAAGGGCAACCGCGACAAGGTGATCCTGGCCTCGAAGGTGGTCGGCCGCACCGCCAACAGCTGGTTTCGTGGCGACCGTCCGTCGAAATTGGTGCGCGCCGATATCTTTGACGCCATCGACAAATCGCTGTCCAAGCTCGGCACCGACTATCTCGATCTCTATCAGCTCCATTGGCCGGAGCGCGACATCCCCTGGGGCGCCAACCCGACCCGCGTGGGTGCTGTGCCGCGCCGTGCCGATGCCATTGGCGCGCCGGCCGGCGAGACACCGATCGCCGAGACACTCGCAGTCTTCGAGGAGCTGGTGAAGGCGGGAAAGATCCGCCATCTCGGCCTGTCGAACGAAAGCTCCTGGGGCGTCATGCGCTTCATCGCCGAGGCCGACAAGGGCGTCGGCCCGCGCATCGTTTCGCTGCAGAACGCCTACAATCTGGTCAACCGCACGTTCGAGGTGAACCTCGCCGAGGCCTGCGAACGCGAGGATGTCGGCTTTCTCGCCTATTCGCCGCTGGCGCAGGGCTATCTCACCGGCAAATACGACCATGGCGCACGGCCGCAGGGTTCGCGCTCGCAGCTGTTCAACCGCGGCCAGCGCTACGAGACGCCAAATGCGGCGGAGGCGCAGCTCGCATACAACAAACTGGCGCGTTCCTTCGGCCTTGAACCGGCGCTGTTTGCCAACGCCTATGTCGCCAGCCGGCCTTTCGTCACGTCCAGCATCATCGGCGCGACGACGATTGCCCAGCTTGAGATGGCGCTGTCGTCAGCCGATGTGACCTGGACCGACGAGATGCAGAAGGGCGTGGATGCGATCCACCAGCGCGTCGGCAATCCGTGCCCATAAGCAGACCGTTTGGCCGGGATTGCCGAGCAAAGACAAGGGGAAGGGGACAGCCATGGATTTTCCGATCGAGACCGTCAGGGGAAAATTTCCGGCGCTGGACCTGACCGATAAAGGCCGCCGGCGCATCTATCTCGACAATCCGGCCGGCACGCAGGTGCCGCAAGCGGTCGCCGATGCCGTGGCGCGCTGCCTCTTGACCACCAATGCCAACCTCGGCGGCTATTTCGAAACCACGCTTGCCGCGCAACAGGTGGTCGACGACGCTCATGCGGCGATGGCCGATTTTCTCGGTGCGGCAAGCCATGAGGAAATCATCATCGGCGCCAACATGACGACGCTGACCTATCACATGTCGCGCACGCTCGGCCGCGGCTTCAAGCCAGGCGACGAGATCATCGTCACCCGCATGGACCATGAGGGCAACGTTTCGCCCTGGCTGCAGCTAGCCGAAGACCTTGGCCTGGTCGTGCGTTTTCTGCCTTTCGACGAGAAGAGCTGGCAGGTCGAGGAGGCGGCGCTGAGCGCTCTGCTCACCGACAAGACGCGGCTTGTTGCGCTGAACTATGCCTCGAACCTCACCGGCTCGATCAACCGGGTGAAAGCGCTGACGGCCATCGCCAAACAGGGCGGCGCGCTGGTCTATGTCGATGCCGTGCAGTTCGCGCCGCATGGCTTGGTCGACGTGCAGGAGCTCGGTTGCGATTTCCTGGTCTGCTCAGCCTACAAATTCTTCGGCCCGCATATGGGCATTCTTTGGGGTCGTCGCGACGTCATCGACGCGCTGCAACCCTACAAATGCCGCTGTTCGTCCAACGGCCTGCCGGAGCGTTTTGAACTCGGCACGCCGCAGATCGAGCTGATGGCCGGACTTACCGCAGCGGTCGATTACTTCGCCGAACTCGGTGCTGCGGCCGGCGAGGGCGGTTCGCGAAGGCAAAAGATCGCGAAGGCATACGAAGTCTCGATCGCCTACGAGAACCCGCTGGCGCTGAGGCTGATCGATGGGCTGTCCGCCATTGAGGGCCTGACCATCCGCGGCATCACCGATCAGAAGCGTGTCATTGAGCGCGTGCCGACCGTGTCCTTCACCGTCGACGGCATCGTGCCAGAGACGATCGTGCGGCAGATGAATGCCGAGAACATTTTTCTATGGTCGGGTCACAACTACGCCTGGGAGATCGTCCACCATCTCGGCATTCCGGCCGAGCAGGGCGTCGTGCGCATCGGTATTGCGCACTACAACACGGCGGCAGAGATCGACGAGACGTTGGAAAGCGTGCACCGGGTGATCGCCATGCTGAGGCAGCAGCGCTAGTCAGCTATCGCTGTTTGCCGCCGAAACCGGTGAGGAACGCCGTGAGATTGTCGCCGAGCGCGTCGCAAAGATAGCCGCCTTCCTGGACGATAACCGTCGGCAGGCCGAGCTTGGCAATTGCCTCGCCGATCCGCGAGAAACCGGGCGTGGTCACCGAAAGCCCGCCGAACGGATCGCCCTCGAACGCATCGAGACCGAGCGCCACGACCAGCGCGTCCGGCGAAAAGGCGCGGATACGCTGGAACGCCACTTCGAGGGCTTCCAGAAACGCCGCGTCGGCTGATTTGCGCGGCAAGGGCAGGTTGAAATTATAGCCGAGGCCCGGACCTTCGCCGCGCTCGTCGGCATGACCCCAGAAGAACGGGTAGAAGCGCACCGGATCGGCATGCAGCGACACTGTCAGCACATCGGCCCGGGCATAGAAGATGCCTTGCGTGCCGTTGCCGTGATGCAGGTCGACATCGAGGATCACCACCCGCCCCACTTGCTTGCGCAACACCTGGGCTGCGACCGCCGAATTGTTGATGAAGCAAAAGCCGCCAGCGACATCGGCAAAGGCGTGGTGGCCGGGCGGCCGGCAGAGCGCATAAGCGGCAGGCGCGCCCGATATCACCGCTTCGGCTGCCTCGACTGCACTCCAGGCGCTCCACAGCGCGCTGTGCCAGGTTTCGGCGGAGATCGGGCAAGCGGTGTCGGCCATGTGGTAGCCGGCCTGGCCGACCGCCGAGGCCGGATAGGACCCTGTGCGGGCCAGTGGATGGATGTTGGGGATGACTTCCGCGGATGCGCCCTCGATGCGCTGCCAGCGCGCAAAAATGTGTTCGAGGAAGGCGAGATACTCCGGCGTATGCACGGCCGCCACCGGGCCTAGGCCATGTTCCCTGGGCCGCTCGATCATCAATCCGGCGGATTTTGCGCCGGCTAACAATCGCTCTACCCGCTCCGGCTGTTCGGGATTGGGCTGCGGCGCACCGCTGGACAGAAAGGCCTTCGGGTCGTGGCGTTTCTGCTCCTCGGCAAAGAAGGCTTTCATTCCGCGTCCCCATCCTGCGCTGCATCGGCAAAGGCGAAAAAGGCATCGCCAACAATCTTCTGCGTCTGCTCGTAGCTCGACCAGGCGATGCCCAGCCGCTCATAAAAAGCCTTGGCGCCGTCATTGTCGGTGTCGACGGACAGCCTGAGATAGGCGCCGCCATCCCGGCGGCAGTCGAGCGCGACCCGGCGCAGCAGTCTTTCGCCGATCTTGCGGCCGCGAAACCGGTCCTCGACATAGAGGTCCTGGATATAGACGCCGGGCCGCCCCATCCATGTCGAGAAGATCGGGAAATGCAGGCAGAGCCCCGCAAAATCGCCGCCGATCTCGGCGATCAGGGTGGAGAAGGCGGGTTTGTCGCCAAAGCCGTAGCGGCGGAGATCGTCGGCAGTGGACGTGATCTCCTGATGCGCGCCGATATGGGTGCCGAGCTTGAGCAGCGCGGCATGGATGGTGTCGACGTCGTCGATGGTGCCGGGGCGGAGGGTGACTGTACTCACGATAGGCAAGGCGCCCAGGCACCCCCCTCTGTCCTGCCGGACATCTCCCCCTCAAGGGGGGAGATTGGCAGCTTTGGCGCTGCCATCCATTTTGCAACGATTGAGATTGGCGAAGGCCGCAGTGACATCCGATCTCCCCCCTTGAGGGGGAAATGGCCGGCAGGCCAGAGGGGGGTGTGCCAGAAGGCCATCATCGCAGATCAATCATCTCAAAACGCCACCCTATCACCGCCCTTCAGCGCCAGCATCTCGCGCGCCTCGGTCGGCGTTGCGACCTCCAGCGACAGGCCATCGAGAATGGCGCGTATCCTGCGCACCTGATCGGCATTGGATTTCGCCAATTGCCTTCCATCGTAGAGACTGTCCTCCAGCCCGACGCGGACATTGCCGCCCATCGCCGCCGCGATCGAGATCAGCGGCATCTGGTGGCGGCCGGCGGCGAGCACCGAGAACTGGTAGCTGTCGCCGAACAGCTTGTCGGCGATGCGCTTCATATGGATGAGATTGTCGGGATCGGCGCCGATGCCGCCGAGAATGCCGAGCACGAACTGGATGAACAGCGGCCCCGACACCAGCCCGCGGTCGCGAAAATGCGCCAGCGAATAGAGATGGCCGACATCGTAGCATTCGAACTCAAAGCGCGTGCCGCAGCCCTTGCCGAGCTTTTCGAGCACGCCTTCCATATCGGCAAAGGTGTTCTTGAAGATGGTGTCGCGCGTGGCTTCGAGCAGCTTTGGTTCCCACTCGTGCTGCCACTCCCTTGGCTTGTCGAGCATCGGGAACAGCGCGAAATTCATCGAGCCCATGTTCAGCGAGCACATTTCCGGCTCGGCCCGCAGTGGTGCCGCCAGCCGCTGGTCGAGCGTCATCAGCGACGAACCGCCGGTGGTGATGTTGATCACCGCATCGGTCGCTTGCTTGATGCGCGGCAGGAATTGCATGAACACCTCAGGATCGGCGGTCGGCCGGCCGTCTTTGGGATCGCGGGCGTGGAGATGCAGGATTGAGGCGCCGGCCTCGGCCGCCGCGATGGCGTCAGCCGCGATCTGGTCCGGCGTCACCGGCAGATAGCGCGACATGGACGGGGTGTGCACCGAGCCAGTGACCGCGCAGGTGATGATGACTTTCCTCGGCGCCATTCTTTAGCCCTCAGCCTTCGACCGGCAGGTCGAGTTCGGCGGCCAGAACTTCCAGCGAATCGCCGATGATGGAAATGATCTCGCCGACCTCTTCAGCCGTGACGATCATCGGCGGCGCCACCATGAAATTGTCGCCGTCGACACCGCCCTTGACCCTGCGGCCGTAGATGATCAGCCCGCGCTCGTAGGCGAGGTCGAGCAGGCGCTGCGTGGTTTTCTTGCCTTGCTCGATCGGCCGCAGCGTGTCGGGATCGGCAACCATCTCGGCGCCGGTGAGCAGGCCTTTGCCTCGGACATCGG
>NZ_JAMYQZ010000130.1:0-10616 GCF_040321145.1 Mesorhizobium sp. M0514 | reverse complement strand
GGGGTATCTTGGCGCCGCACCCCCACCCCGACGCTACGCGTCGACCCTCCCCACAAGGGGGAGGGTAAGGAACTCACGTCCCGCTGGCGCCCGTCAGAAAAAGCCCGGCGACAATCGCCGCCAGTGCCGCAAAGGCCGGATAAATCACCAGCAATCCAGTCATCAGCGCCTCGCGCACGGTGGAACCCTTGCGCTCGTCGGCAGTGACCTCAAACGGACCGGGGCTCGCCGTCACCTGCGCACGGCTCTCGGCCGGCCGCAGCCGGACTTCATGCAAGCCGTCGTCTCTGATATCGAATTTGCGTGCCGCAGTCATGGCCCCAACCCTTTGTTTCGGCGCGCTTATCGGCTCTGATTGTGTCGGCACGATGCCGCGCCGATGGCGGAATTGTTTCCTTTTGGTGCGTTTTGTTTCGAAGGAGAAGGAAAGAGCGCAAACCCTTGCCGCACCAAGCCGCTTCGGTTAGGACACGCCGACTCCAATAAGTCATCGATTACTTAGCGAAAAGACCCATCCCATGGCCGACAAATCGGAAAAGACGAAAGCGCGGCTGCCGCGCGGCTTTGCCGACCGCAGTGCGGACGACATCCGTGCCGTCGAGAGGATGATGGCGACGATCCGTTCGGTCTATGAGCTCTACGGTTTCGAGCCGGCCGACCAGCCGCTGATCGAATACACCGATGCGCTCGGCAAGTTCCTGCCCGACCAGGACCGGCCTAATGAGGGCGTATTTTCTTTCCAGGACGATGACGAGCAGTGGCTGTCGCTGCGCTACGACCTGACCGCGCCGACGGCGCGCTACGTCGCCGAGAATTTTGAGAAGCTGCCGAAACCCTATCGCAGCTACCGCTCCGGCTGGGTGTTCCGCAACGAAAAGCCCGGCCCGGGCCGCTTCCGCCAGTTCATGCAGTTCGACGCCGACACGATCGGCACGCCGGGCATCGCAGCCGACGCCGAGATGGCCATGATGATGGCCGACGTGATGGAAGCGCTCGGCATCAAACGCGGCGACTACGTCATCCGGGTCAACAACCGCAAGGTGCTGGATGGCGTGCTGGAGGCGATTGGCCTTGGCGGCGATGAGAATGCTGGCCGCCGGCTGCATGTCCTCCGGGCGATCGACAAGCTGGATAAATTTGGCCCAGACGGCGTGGCTCTTTTGCTCGGAGCCGGACGATGGGATGGCGGTAAGGAAGGCGAAGGGGACTTTACTAAAGGCGCGGGCCTTGGCGCAGCTCACATCGAACGAGTGTTGAGCCTTGCAGCATATCCGGATGCATTGGGTGGTGCATTAGGGCTTTCCAACGATGAAACCCTTGCGAGTATGGCAAAGGCAGTAGAGGGCAATGCTCGCGGAGTAGAAGGCTTGGAGGAGCTTTCTGTCATCGCAAAGTTGGCGCATGCATCTGGTTACAACAATGACCGCATCCGCATCGATCCCTCCGTTGTCCGCGGCCTCGAATATTACACCGGCCCGGTCTTCGAAGCCGAGCTGTTGACCGAGATCCCGAACGAAGACGGCCAGATCGTGCGCTTCGGCTCGGTCGGCGGCGGCGGCCGTTACGATGGCCTGGTCTCGCGCTTCCGTGGCGAGCCGGTGCCGGCGACCGGCTTTTCGATCGGCGTCTCCCGCCTGATGACGGCGCTGAAGAACCTCGGCGAGCTGGACACCACCGATGTCATCGCGCCGGTCGTCGTGCTGGTGATGGACAAGGATACGGAAAGCCTCGGTCGCTACCAGAAGATGGTGGCCGATCTGCGCGCGGCCGGCATCCGCTCCGAAATGTATCTCGGCGGCGCCGGCATGAAGGCGCAGCTGAAATACGCCGACCGCCGCGGTAGCCCGGTCGCGATCATCCAGGGCGGCGATGAGCGCGCCAAGGGCGAGTTGCAGATCAAGGATCTGATCGAAGGCGCGCGCATGTCCGCTGAAATCGCCGACAACGCTGAATGGCGGGCTGCCCGCCCGGCGCAGGTGACGGTGGCGGAGGGAGAGCTGGTCGCCGAGGTGAGGAAGATTTTGGCGGTGCAGGCCGCTGACCGTGCGAAGGGTGGCGCTTGAACGCCCCCCTCTGGCCTGCCGGCCATCTCCCCCTCAAGGGGGGAGATTGGATGTCGCGCATGGTTTCGCCAATCTCCGGCGTTGAAGAAGAGGCGCTGCGCTCCGAGCTGCCAATCTCCCCCCTTGAGGGGGAGATGGCCGGCAGGCCAGAGGGGGGTGCCTCGCGCCACGCATGACCTCCCGCTATCCCGCCATCGCATCCGAAATCACCAAGCTCTTCGCCACCCGCAACACCCATGCGGTTGAGGTCGCGGTGCTGCAGCCGGCCGACCCATTCCTCGATATGGCCGGCGAGGATCTGCGCCGCCGCATCTTTCTCACCGAAAGCGAGACCGGCAAGACGCTGTGTCTGCGGCCCGAATTCACCATCCCCGTCTGCCTCGACCACATCGCCTCGCAGGCCGGCACGCCGCGCCGCTATTCCTATCTCGGCGAAGTGTTCCGCCAGCGCCGCGAGGGCGGCAACGAGTTCTTTCAGGCCGGCATCGAGGATCTCGGCGACCGCGATACGGCCGAGGCCGATGCGCGTTCGCTGGCCGATGCGCACGCGCTGCTGCAGCTGGTGCTGCCGGCGCAACCTCTTGCGATCACGCTCGGCGACCAGACCATCTTCGAGGCGGTGCTGGCAGCACTCGGCTTGCCGCGCGGCTGGCGCATGCGGCTTGCGCGCGCCTTCGGCTCGGCGCCGATGCTGCAGGCAGCACTCGCCGATCTCGCCAACCCGCCGCGCAACGGTCAGCTTGACGGCGATGTCGCGGCCCTTGTGCTCGATGGCGATCTCGAAGCGCTTTCCGCCCACATCGCCGGCGGCATGGAAGAGGCCGGCCTGTCGGGCTCCGGCGGGCGCGCGCCGGCGGACATTGCCCGGCGGCTGATCGAAAAGGCCGAACTGCGCAGCGTGCGGTTGTCGAACGAAGCGTTTGCGGCGCTCAGGGATTTTCTCGCCATCGACGTGCCGCTCGACGGCGCGAGTGCTGCGCTCGAAAGTTTTGCGGCCTCTGCCGGGCTTTCGCTGGGCGCGGCGCTGGAAAAATTCGCCGCCCGCGCCAAAGCCATCGAGGCACATGGCCTGCCTGCAAAGACGATCCGCTACGACGCTGCCTTCGGCCGTCCGCTGGATTACTACACCGGCATCGTCTTCGAGATCGCAGCACTTGGTGGCGAGCGGCCGCTGGCCGGCGGCGGTCGCTACGACCGGCTGCTGACCCTGCTCGGCGCCAAGACGCCGATCCCCGGCGTCGGCTTCTCCGTCTGGCTCGACCGCATTGAAGCGCTGCGGGGAGAGCCGCAATGATCACGCTGGCGATCCCATCGAAAGGCCGGCTCAAGGAGCAGGCCTTGGAGGTACTGGCCAGGGCCGGGCTTGCCGTCAGCCTGCCCGGCGATGAGCGCCAGTACCGCGCCCGCATCGACGGCACTGAGGGCATCGAGGTGGCGTTCCTGTCGGCGTCCGAAATCGCCGGCGAGATTGGGCAAGGTTCGGTCGACCTCGGCATTACCGGCGAGGATCTGCTGCGCGAAAACCTCGCCGACTGGGAAGCGCGCGCCGAAATCGTCGCTCGCCTCGGCTTCGGCCATGCCGATGTCGTGGTCGCGGTGCCCGGCATCTGGCTCGACGTCGATACCATGGCCGATCTCGACGATGTCGCCGCCGATTTCCGCCAGCGCCACGGCAGGCGGCTGAGGATCGCAACCAAATACTGGCGGCTGACGCAACAATTCTTCTCGCAAAAGCACGGCATCCAGGTTTACCGCATCGTCGAAAGCCTCGGCGCTACCGAAGGCGCGCCGGCGGCAGGCCTTGCCGATGTCATCGTCGACATCACCACCACCGGCTCGACCCTACGCGCCAACCATCTCAAGGTGCTGGCCGATGGGGTTGTGCTGAAGTCGCAGGCCTGCCTCGTGGCTGCCAGGAAAGATCGTGCTGCTGCGGATGAGGCGCTAGTGCGGGAAATAGCCGCGAAGATGAGCGCGCTCCCTCCCCCTTGAGGGGAGGGTGGACAGCCGCCAAAGGCGGATGGACGGGTGGGGTCGCTCCGGCAGTGCTCGACGCGAGACGACCCAAGCCGGGTCGACCGTGAGCAAGGAAGTCGAGCACTTCGCCGAGGACCCCACCGCCTCGCTTCGCGAGGCACCCTCCCCGCGAGGGGGAGGGGAACCGCCTCTACTTTCCACCATCCCATCAGGCTGATAGGCTCGCCATATCCCGGGAGGAAACGGCGATGGCGATCAATCTCGACGAGCTCAAGAACGCCACCAATCTGCGCGGGCGCGGCAGGGCTTTCATCGCTCCGCTCGACGGCCGGGCACATGTGTCGGGCGACCGTTCGGTGCCGCTGCTCGACAAGACGATCCCTCAGCTTTTCTCCGGCACGGTCAGCAAATACGCCACGCAGGATGCTGCCGTCTTCGTCGGACAGGACAAGCGCTTCACCTGGAGCGAATTGTCGGACACGGTCGATACGCTCGCCGCCGGCTTCCTGGCGCTCGGCCTCGAAAAAGGCGACCGTGTCGGCATCTGGTCGCCCAACCGCTGGGAATGGTTGGTCACCCAATTCGCCACCGCTCGCATCGGCCTGATCCTGGTCAACATCAACCCGGCCTACCGGCTGACGGAGCTCGAGTATGCCCTCAACAAGGTCGGCTGCAAGGCGCTGGTCACCGCCGCCAGTTTCAAGACCTCCGACTATCTCGGCATGATCGAGACGCTGGCGCCGGAGCTCGCCAACGCCACCCCCGGCAAGCTCAAGGCGCAGAAATTGCCGACGCTGAAGATCGT
This sequence comes from Mesorhizobium sp. M0514, assembly GCF_040321145.1. NCBI lineage: Bacteria > Pseudomonadati > Pseudomonadota > Alphaproteobacteria > Hyphomicrobiales > Phyllobacteriaceae > Mesorhizobium > Mesorhizobium sp. M0514. The sequence continues at coordinate 5,771 of NZ_JAMYQZ010000130.1, read as the reverse complement.
CATTCGCATGGGCGACGACAACTCGCCCGGCATGTTCAATTTCGCCGATGTGCTGTCGATGGCCGGCCGCGACGAGCATGACAGCCTCGACCGCATCTCCGAAGGGCTGAAGCCGGGCGAGGCCATCAACATCCAGTTCACATCAGGCACGACCGGCGCGCCCAAGGGCGCGACGCTGACCCACACCAACATCGTCAACAATGGCAATTTCGTCACCGCTGCGATCAAGCTCACCGTCGACGACCGGCTCTGCATCCCGGTGCCGCTCTACCACTGCTTCGGCATGTCGATGGGCACGATGGGCTGCGTCACCAAGGGCGCGACCATGGTGTTTCCTGGCGAGGGTTTTGACGCCGGCGCGACGCTGAAGGCGGTGGCGCAGGAACGCTGCACCGGCCTCTACGGCGTGCCGACCATGTTCGTCGCCATGCTCGACCACGCCGACTTCACCAGCTTCGATCTCTCCAGCCTGCGCACCGGCATCATGGCGGGCTCGCCATGCCCGATCGAGGTGATGAAGAAGGTGGTGTCGCTGATGCATATGGAAGAGGTGACCATCGCCTACGGCATGACCGAGACCAGTCCCGTCTCCTTTCAGAGCAGTGTCGACGACCCGCTGGAAAAGCGCGTCTCCACCGTCGGCCGCATCCATCCGCATGTCGAGGTCAAGGCCATCGACGCCGACGGCGCCACCGTCGCGGTCGGCGCGCCGGGCGAGCTGTGCACCCGCGGCTATTCCGTGATGAAGGGTTATTGGGACGATGCGGAAAAGACCCGCGAGGCGATCGACAGCGATGGCTGGATGCACACCGGCGACCTCGCCACGATCGACGCCGAGGGCTATTGCAACATCGTCGGCCGGGTCAAGGACATGGTCATCCGCGGCGGCGAAAACGTCTATCCCAGAGAGGTCGAGGAATTTCTCTATCGCCATCCCCAGGTCAAGGAGGTGCAGGTGTTCGGTATTCCCGACGCCAAATATGGCGAGGAGCTGTGCGCCTGGATCGTGCTGAAACCCAACCAGATCGCGACCGAGCAGGAGATCAAGAACTTCTGCGCCGGCCAGATCGCCCACTACAAAATCCCCCGCTACATCCGCTTCCGCACCGAACTGCCCATGACGGTGACGGGAAAACCGCAGAAGTTTCTGATGCGCGAGGCGATGGTGGAGGAACTGGGGCTGGTGGTGCAGAAGACGGCTTGAGGGTTGAACGCCGGGGGACGGGATTGCCCGCTTCGACATTGGGGTGCTCGACAGGCTTCCGCAAGGTTCGCCGAACGCATTGGGGCTTGAATGACTGGTTTCGCACGATCAGCGACTTCCTATGCGATGCCTTTGGCCGCGCTGGCACTGGCCGTTGCGGTCAGAGCCAGCGGGCTATCGGTGGACGAAGGTTCGCCGAGCGTCAGGATTCTCGTCGGAGCGCTCTCGAGTGCGATCATGTTCATCACTATTTTCGTGGTGCTCGATCACGCCGAGGCGGTGGCCCACCGTGTGGGGGAACCCTACGGCACATTGGTGCTGACTTTTGCCGTAACGGCAATCGAGGTGTCGATCATCGTTTCCATGATGCTGCATGGAGAGAACAACCCCACGCTTGCACGTGAGTCCGTCTTCTCGACGGTGATGATTGCCTCCACCGGCGTTGTGGGGACGTGTCTCACGTTTGGCGGCTGGCGTCATCGCAAGCAGGCAATTGTCCGGCAAGGGACAAGCGCATATCTGGCGGTTCTGGCCGCACTGACCGTCATGACGCTTATCCTGCCGACCTACACGCGGACCACCGATCCCGGCACATTTTCGGCAGCTCAGCTTGGCCTTGTGAGCGTACTTTCCGTGCTGCTCTATGCAAGTTTTGTGTTCGCGCAAACCGTCCGGCACCGGGACGACTTCATCGAAGGACTGGCACACGACCTTTCGGCGCGAACCGCCCCTCACAAAAGCATCTCTTCCAGCGCTCTGCTCCTGGTAACCGGACTGATCGGAATTGTCATGCTCGCCGAGCAGGTCGCCGCAAGTGTTGAAAATGCGCTCGTTGCTTACCAGGTGACCCAGGCTGACAGCATTGTGGGGGCAATGATCGCGGGTCTGGTTTTGATGCCGGAAGCCATTTCGGCGGTTCGCGCTTCACTCAACAATGAGCTGCAGCGCGGCCTGAATGTCGCACTGGGTTCGGCTTGCGCCACGATTGGTTTGACGATACCTGCGGTCGCAGCAGCCAGCCTGCTTACGGGACGAGGGTTGACCCTGGGGCTCCCGGAAGCTGACGCAGTACTTTTGGTTTTAGCGCTTTTCATATGCGGCGTAAGCTTTAGCAACGAAAGGACGACCTTCCTGACCGGAATCGTCCATGCCGTGGTATTTTTCGCGTATGTATTTCTGGTATTTATCCCTTGAGGCTTTGGTGCGATCTGGCGACCAGCCGTCAAGGCGGGTATTCTCGAACGCGCCTGATTTGAGTTTCTTTTCGGGGTTCCCAAGGCGCCATCTAAGACCCGAACGACTCACACCCCCAGCACCGCCGCATCCAACCCCCGAATGATCTTCGCCAGTTCCACGCATTCATCATGGCGCACCTTGTTGCGGCGCCAGGCGAGGCAGATCGTGCGTTGCGGCATTGGCTCTTGGAACGGCACGATCTTGAGGTCCGGCATGGCGCTGGCCGGCCTTGCCGCCATTTCGGGGATGAGCGTGACGCCGAGACCATGCGCCACCATCTGCAGCAGTGTCGTCAGGCTGGTGGCGCCATAGCTTGCCATTGCCACCGGGCGCACGCTGCCGCACAGGGCCAGCGCCTGTTCGCGCAGGCAGTGGCCTTCCTCCAAAAGCATCAACCGCTCCAGCGCCGGGCTTTCCGGCGGCACCGGTGGCGAGGCGAAGGCTGGATCTCCGGCTGGCACGGCGAGGAAGAAGCGGTCGGCGAACAGTTCCTCGGTGACCAGGCCGGGCTGCTCGAGCGGCAGCGCGGCGATGAAGGCGTCGAGCCGTCCGGTTGCCGTGTCCTCGACCAGTGATGCCGTCACTGCTTCGCGCAGTTCGAGCTGCAGGGACGGAAAATGCCGCTTCAGCTCCGGGAGCACATGCGGCAAAAGATACGGCGCCACGGTCGGGATGATGCCCAGCCGGAAGCGGCCTTCCATGGCCGGGCGGCCGCGCCGGGCCGTCGTCTCGACATCACTGATGTCGCGCAGGATGCGCTCGATGCGTGGCAGCAGCGCTTCCGCCTCTTCCGTCATCCGCACCGTCTTGCCGCCGCGCTCGAACAGCCGGCAGTTCAGCCTTTGCTCCATCTCGGCGATCTGCGCGGACAGCGCCGGCTGGCTGACGCCGGCGAGTTTTGCGGCGCGGCCGAAATGCAGCGTTTGCGCCAAAGCCTCGAAGTATTGCATCTGCCGCACGGTCAAGCCAATCATAAGGAAAGCCTATCGCAACAAACAGGAAAGGCAATTTGTTTTTATCGAAGAGACGGCTTAGTCTGGAACCATTCCAGAGTGGCGCGGCTCCCGGCCGGCCCGGAAAAAACAACACATAAATCAGCAATTCGGAGGCCAAGATGGACGCGATGACCGACGACAACAGCGCCGGCAAATGCCCGGTCGCGCATGGAACCTCCGCCAGGACCAACCGCGACTGGTGGCCGAACCAGCTCGACATCGGCGTTCTCCACCAGCAGTCGAGCCTTTCGGACCCGATGGGCGAAGCTTTCGACTACGCCGCGGAGTTCAAGACGCTCGACCTCGACGCGGTGATCGAGGATTTGCACAAGGTGATGACGGATTCGCAGGATTGGTGGCCGGCCGATTTCGGCCATTACGGGCCGCTGTTCATCCGCATGGCCTGGCACAGCGCCGGCACCTATCGCATCGGCGACGGCCGGGGTGGCGCCGGTGCGGGCCAGCAGCGTTTCGCGCCGCTGAACAGCTGGCCGGACAACGCCAATCTCGACAAGGCGCGCCGGCTTTTGTGGCCGGTCAAGCAGAAATACGGCCGCAAGATCTCCTGGGCCGACCTGTTGATTCTCACCGGCAACGTCGCGCTGGAATCGATGGGCTTCAAGACCTTTGGCTTCGCCGGTGGCCGCGCCGATGTCTGGGAGCCCGAGCAGGATGTCGACTGGGGTTCGGAAACCAAGTGGCTCGACGACAAGCGTTATTCCGGCGACCGTGAGTTGCACGGCCATCTCGGCGCGGTGCAGATGGGCCTGATCTACGTCAACCCGGAAGGGCCGAACGGCAAGCCGGATCCGCTGGCCTCGGCCCGCGACATCCGCGAGACCTTCGGACGCATGGCAATGAACGATGAGGAAACCGTGGCGCTGATCGCCGGCGGCCACACCTTCGGCAAGACCCATGGCGCCGGTGATGCAACACTGGTCGGCGCCGAGCCGGAAGGCGCGGGTATCGAGGCGCAGGGCCTCGGCTGGTCGAGCAAGCATGCCACCGGCATTGCCGGCGATGCGATCACGTCCGGCCTCGAAGTTACCTGGACGACGACGCCGACCAAGTGGAGCAACAACTTCTTCGACAATCTCTTCAACTTCGAATGGGAGCTGACCAAGAGCCCGGCCGGGGCCCATCAGTGGACGCCGAAGGGCGGCTCTGGCGCGGTTACGGTGCCGGACGCGCACAATCCCTCGAAGCGTCATGCGCCGGCAATGCTGACCACCGACCTCGCGCTGCGGGCCGACCCGGCCTATGAGAAGATCTCGCGCCGCTTCCATGAGCATCCGGAGCAGTTCGCCGATGCCTTCGCCCGTGCCTGGTACAAGCTCACCCATCGCGACATGGGGCCGGTCGTGCGGTATCTCGGCCCGTTGGTGCCGAAGGAAGAGCTGATCTGGCAGGATCCGGTTCCGGCCGTCGACCATGAGCTGGTCAGCGACCAGGACATCGCATTGCTGAAGGCCAAGATCCTGGCTTCGGGCCTCAGCGTTTCGCAATTGGTCTCGACCGCCTGGGCCTCGGCCTCGACCTTCCGCAACTCCGACAAGCGCGGCGGCGCCAATGGCGCGCGCATTCGCCTGGCGCCGCAGAAGGACTGGGAGGTCAACCAGCCTGTCGAACTGGCCACCGTGCTGGCGAAGCTCGAAGCCATCCAGAACGAGTTCAACGCAGGCGGCAAGAAGGTCTCGCTGGCCGACCTCATCGTGCTCGGCGGCGTCGCCGCGGTCGAGAAAGCGGCGCAGGATGGCGGCAATGCGGTGAAGGTTCCCTTCACGCCCGGCCGCACCGACGCCTCGCAGGCGCAGACCGACGTCCATTCCTTTGCGGCGCTCGAGCCGAAAATTGACGGCTTCCGCAACTACGTCAGGGGCAAACCGCCGATGTCGGTCGAAGCCATGCTGGTCGACCGGGCGCAACTGCTCAGCCTGACGGCGCCGGAGATGACGGTGCTGGTTGGTGGCCTGCGCGTGCTCGGCGCCAACAGCGGCGGCTCGAAGCACGGTGTGTTGACCGACAGGCCGGGCACGCTGACGAACGACTTCTTCGTCAACCTGCTCTCGATGAGCACCATCTGGGATCCGGCCTCCGAGCCGGGCTCGCATGAGGTCTACGAAGCACGCGACCGCAAGACCCGGGCGGTCAAGTGGACCGCCACACGCGCCGACCTGATCTTCGGCTCGCATGCGCAGCTGCGCGCGCTGGCCGAGGTCTACGGGTCGGCGGATGCCGGGCAGAAATTCGTTGGCGATTTCGTCAAGGCGTGGACCAAGGTGATGAACGCCGACCGTTTCGACATCGCTGCCTGATACAACCTCCCAAACGAAGGG
>NZ_JAMYQZ010000129.1:0-10851 GCF_040321145.1 Mesorhizobium sp. M0514 | reverse complement strand
CTTGGCGGGTGTAGATCTCGCCCTTGAAGTCGAGCACGCCGATCATCTCGCGGCCGGTCGATTTGTTGAATTCCTCGACCTCGGGCATCGGCTCGGTGAGCAGGTACATGTGCTCCATGGCCAGCACCGGCAGTTCGACGCCGACCATGCGGCCGATCTCGCGCGCCCACAGGCCGCCGCAGTTGACGACATGCTCGGCGTGGACGGTGCCCTGTTCGGTGACGACGTTCCAGGTGCCGTCAACTTCCTGCGTCAGTTCGACGACGCGGTTGCGCAGCACGATCTCGGCGCCCAGCTTCTTGGCCGCCTTGGAGTAGGCGATCGTCGTGCCGGAGGGATCGAGATGGCCTTCGACCGGATCCCACATGGCGCCGACGAAATTGGTCTCGTCCATCAGCGGGAACATCGCCTTGGCTTCGGAGGGCGTGATCAGTTCGGTGTCCATGCCGAGATAGCGGCCCTTGGCGTGGGCCAGGCGCAGAAAATCCATGCGCTCGGGCGTATCGGCCATCATCACGCCGCCGGTCAGATGCAGCGAGCAGGACTGGCCGGAGATTTCCTCGATCTCCTTGTAGAGCTGCACCGTATAGGCCTGCAGCTTGGCGACGTTGGGATCGCCGTTCAGCGTGTGGAAGCCGCCGGCTGCGTGCCAGGACGAGCCGGAGGTGAGCTCGGAACGCTCGATCAGCATGATGTCGGTCCAGCCGGCCTTGGCCAGATGGTAGAGCACCGAGCAGCCAACGACGCCGCCGCCAATGACAACCGCTTTAACGTGAGATTTCATGAGAGATAGGTCCGTTTTTTAAGAGATTGAATCGAATGGGCGTGGCGTGAAAACAAAGCGGAGATCGGCCGCAGCGACGTTCTCGGCCAACCTGCCATCAAGCGCGGCAAGGATGGTTTCGCAGACGGAAGTGCGATGGTTCAGGACGTCATGGTTCCAGAGACGCAGGATCGAATGGCCTTGCGCGCGCATGAAATCGTCACGGCGACGGTCATAGGAGCTGCCGGCGTGTTGATGGCCGTCGATTTCCACGACAAGCCATTTTTCGCGGCAGGCGAAGTCTGCAAAAAAGGGTCCGATGAAAAACTGGCGGGTGAAGCGATAGCCGCCAAGCTTGCGCGCCTTCAATTCAAGCCATAGCAATGCTTCCGCCTGATTGCCGCCTTGCCTCAGCGTTCGCGCGCGTTGGGTGGTGCCCATCTTGCGGCGACTGCGGGTTTCATGAGCGCCGTCCCCCACTCCGTCGCCGCTTCGCGGCGCCACCTCTCCCCCCTCCGGAGGGAGAGGAAGGGAGCCAGCCCGCATAAATTCGCGCCCTTGCATAGGCTCGCGCCTTTCCTCTCCCCCGTCGATCGGGGGAGAGGTGTCGAGCGAAGCTCGACGGAGTGGGGGTCGACTGTTCATCAACAACATTGATCAAAAATCGGTCGGCGCGCCGCCTTCGGACGTGCGCTTTTCGACGAAGTCGTTGAGCTCTTCGCGGATCGCCGGGTCCATATAGGGTTCCTCGTAGGATGCCAGCCGCTCCTTCCAGACCTTGTTGGCCTTTTCCAGCGCGGTCGGCGATCCGGCTTCGGCCCAGGTTTCGAAATTGCGCCAGTCGGAGAGGATGGGCGAGTAGAAGGCTGTCTTGTAGCGGTCCTGCGTGTGCTGGGTGCCGAAGAAATGGCCGCCGGGGCCGACCGACTGGATGGCGTCGAAGCCGAGCGCTTCGTCGGACAGGTCGAGCGGGGTGAGGAACTCGGCCACCATCTGCAACAGGTCGATGTCCAGGATGGTCTTCTCGTAGGAACAGCGCAGGCCGCCTTCGAGCCAGCCGGCGCCGTGCATCATCAGATTGCCGCCGCCCTGGATGGCGCCCCACAGCGAGAACACGCTTTCATAGGCTGCCTGCGCGTCGACCGTGTTGGCGGCGCAGGTATTGGAGGTGCGGTAGGGGATCTTGTAACGGCGGGCAAGCTGGCCGCCGACAAGCTGCGCCTTCATATATTCAGGCGTGCCGAAGGCCGGCGAGCCTGACTTCATGTCGACATTCGAGGTGAAGCCGCCATAGCCAACCGGCGCGCCCTTTCTCACCATCTGGGCAAAGGCGATGCCGGACAGCGCCTCGGCATTTTGCTGCACCAGCGCACCGGCGATGGTCACCGGCGCCATCGCGCCGGACAGGGTGAAGGGCGTGATGACGACGACCTGACCCTTGCTCGACATCTGGATGATGCCTTCCATCATCGGCACATCCAGTTTCAGCGGCGAGTTGGTGTTGATGATGGTGAAGACGGACGGCTCTTCGAGCATCTGCTCATGGCTGATGCCGCGGGCGATCCTGGCGATCTCGATGCCGTCGACATTGCGCTCCTTGCCGAGCGAATAGATGTGGAACACCTTGTCGGTCAGCGTGGCGAGGTCGCGGATGCATTCGAGGTGGCGCACCGACGGGTGGATGTCGGTCGGCTCGACCGGATAGCCGCCGGTGCAGTTCAGGATGTTGTGCATCTGTGCCAGGCGCAGGAAGTTGCGGTAGTCCTGCTGGTTGCCCGGACGGCGGCCGCGATCGAGGTCGGAGCAGTTCGGTGCCGACGCCATCATCGACAGGATCACATTGTTGCCGCCGAAGCGCACATTGTGCGCCGGGTTGCGGGCATGGAGCGTGAATTCCGACGGGCAGTTGGAGATGAGATCGAGGATCATGTCGCTGTCGAAGCGCACGCGCTCGCTGCCCTCGCGGACATCAGCGCCATTTTCCTTCATGATGCGGCGCGCTTCGTCATGCAGCACGTCGACGCCTATTTCCCTCAAGACGCGCAGCGAGGCGAGGTGGATCGATTCCAGCTCGTCGTCCGAGATCAGCTTGGTCGGCGTCAGCGGATTTCTCAGTTGTCGAAAAGCCGGCTGTTCGAAGGCGGCCGAGCCGCCGGCGCGCTTGCCCGCACGGCCACCGCGACGGGCACGGTCGGCTGCCAAAGGCGGTTCGGCTGGATGCAGGGCGGCGGTCATGATGGTCCTCGTACGATGCTGGTAGCGGGCGGCATAATGGACCGGCGGCTGTCCGGCCATTGCGGAGGCGGCGACCACTAGGACGAGGGAAGCGACATGCCCGAACGGCAGTCCGATAGCTGACAACCTTGCCGGGGATTGGCGGACAGGACGCGCCCACTGCGGCTCTTGGCGCAAGGGGATTTCAGGCGCGGCCCTTCCTTTCCCTAAATCGAACCGCTAGCTCAATGGTTTGCCGCTGGATCGGGCCGGCAATTCATGTGGAAGGCATCATGGCTGCGACCGGTTCGAGCGATGGCGAAGCGGGGACGCAATGGGCGGCGCTTGCCGGCGTAACTGCCGCCCTCGCGATGTTCGGTGCGGCGCAAGGGCTGAGCTCGCCGCTGTTTACGCTGCTGATGCAGAAGCAAGGCATGTCGCCGGCGCTGATCGGCTTGTCGGCAGCGATGATGCCGCTTGGCCTGATCCTTTCGGCCTCGTTCGTGCCGGCAGCCGTTCGGCTGGTCGGCGCGCGCAACCTGGCTGTGGGTTGCTCATTGATTGGGGCGCTGTGCTTCCTCGGCATCGGCTACCTGCAGGACTGGGTGGGCTGGTTCGTCATCCGCTTCATCATCGGTATCGTCATCAACCCGCTCTATATACTGGGCGAAGTATGGGCGCTGTCGCTGGCGCCGCCGTCGCGCCGCGGCAGGGTGATGGGGGCATTCAACACCGTGCTGGGCGCTGGCTATGCTGCGGGGCCTTTGGTCCTGACCGCGGTTGGGATATCGGGCTGGGTTCCTTTCCTGGTCGGCATGGCCGGCTTCATCCTGTGCGCCGCGATCCTTCGTGCTGTTTCGTCAAGCCTCGCCGGCTTCGAGGATGACGGCCAATTGCCCGGCGGCTTTTTCGGTTTCGCCAGGCTGGCGCCGGCGCTGTTGTTTGCCGTGCTGGTTTCGGCGGCGGTCCAGCAGGGCACCTACGCTTTGATGCCGGTCTTCGGTGCCGCCTATGGCCTGCCCGAAAGGACGCTGGCGGCCCTGGTGATGGCACTGTCGCTGGGAAACATCTTCCTGCAAATCCCGCTCGGCCTGCTGGCCGAGCGTTTCGGCGGGCGGGCGATGATCATCTTCTGTGCGTTGGCGACAACGACCTGCGCGGTTTTGCTGCCGTTGCTGATCACGATGCCGGCGATCTGGCTCGTCCTTCTCGTCATGGGCGCTGTCGGCTACGGCGTCTACACCATGGCGCTGGTGGAACTCGGCAGCCGCTTCAGGGGAACCGTGCTGGTCGCCGGCAACGCCGCCTTCGCATTGATGTGGGGCGCCGGCGGCATTGTCGGCCCGCCTGGCGCCGGTGCCTTGATGCAGATCATCGGTCCGCTCGGTCTGCCGGTGGTGATCGCCGGACTCGACGCGCTGCTGGTGAGCTTCGCGCTCTATCGATCGTTCAAGCGCCAAAACTCCTGACGGCCCAAAAGCTCCTGACAGGCCTTGTCTGGAGCAAACGGTTTTTCGCGGGGCGGGGCTTACCCGCGTCGGACAGAAAAGCTAGTCCTGAACCTGGTTTAGGTGCCAATGATGAACCTGGCGGAAGCTGACAACGAGAAGATGCAGTGGGCGGCGATCAGCGGCGTGATCGCGACCGTCTCGGTGTTCGCCATCGCGCAAGGCCTGTCCTATCCGCTGCTGAGCTTCATCCTGCAACGCCAAGGCGTTTCGCCGGCCATCATCGGGCTCTCGGCGGCAATGACGCCGATCGGCTTCATTGTCTCGTCGCCGCTGATCCCGGCACTGGCGCGCCGGTTCGGGGCAGGGCGCACCGCGCTTACCTGCGCGGCGCTTTCGGCTATTGTGCTTGCGCTGATCGGCTGGACGCAGAATGTCTATCTGTGGTTTCCTCTGCGCTTCTTGATCGGGGTGGTGACCAATCCGCTCTATGTCTTGAGCGAAATCTGGGTCATTGCACTGGCGCCGCCATCGCGCCGCGGTCGCGTCATGGGTGTCTATTCAACCATCATCTCGGCCGGCTTCGCTGCCGGGCCGCTCTGCCTGCTCGCTGTCGGCACCGTGGGATGGCCGCCATTCCTGGTGGGGATCGCCGCCTTCATCTTCTGCGGCGCCTGCCTGGCGCTGGTGCTGCCGCGACTGCCGAAGGTCGACGAAGCCGGGCACAGGGTTTCGGTCATGGGCTTCGTGCCACTGGCATGGCTACTGCTGTCGGCGGTGGTCGTTGCCGCCGGTTTCGAACAGGGCGTGCTGGCGCTGCTGCCGGTCTACGGCACGCACTATGGCATCGCGGAAGCGCGCATGTCGGCGCTGCTGTCGGTGATGATCGCCGGCAACATCGCCATGCAGGTGCCGCTCGGCTTGCTGGCGGAACGGCTGACGGCGCGGCTGGTGCGATTCATCTGCGTCGTGGTGACGGTGCTGGGCTGCGCCCTGTTGCCGCTGCTCATCGAGACGCCGCTGATCTGGCCTTGCGTCTTTATCTGGGGCGCGGTCTCCTATGGCATCTACACCATGTCGATCATCGAGCTCGGCGACCGCTTTACCGGCTCGGCGCTGGTCGCCGGCAATGCCGCCTTCTCCCTGATGTGGGGCGTCGGCGGCATCGTGGTGCCGCCGCTGGCGGGTGGCGTCATGGATGTGATCGGCGCCTCCGGCCTGCCGATCACGCTGGGCACGATTTGTCTGGCACTGGCTGTGGCCACGGTCCTGCGCCGGCGGATGGTTTGAGGCCGCATTCCCCCGATGACCTGACGTACCATCTTGAATAAAACCGCTTGCAACGCGATGTAGGCAGGGCTGCCCGCCACTAGCCTGGAGACCATGCGTGACCCAATCGACGACAAAACGCCAGACGGATGCCACCGTGGAGGACAAGTTCCTCTGGTTGGAGGACCGGACCAGCAAGGAATCGCTCGACTGGGTGCATCGCCAGAACGAGATCACCGTGGCCGAACTACAGGGCGATCCGTCCTACCAGGCGGCGTTCGAGACGGCGCTCGACCTGATGACGGCCGAAGACAACATCGCTGTGGGCGCCGCGCTCAACGGCCAAGTCTATAATTTCTGGCAGGACAAGACCAATGTGCTCGGCCTCTGGCGCCGCACGACGGTCGCCTCCTACAAGACCGAAAAGCCCGTGTGGGAGACGATCATCGACTTCGACGTGCTGTCGGCCAAGGAGGGGGTGAAGTGGGTGTTCAGCGGCGCCAGCCGCCTTTACCCCGATTTCAACCTTTGCCTGGTGGCGATGTCGCCGGATGGCGGCGATGCCAGCGAGATGCGGGAATTCGACATCGAGACCAAATCATTCATCGAGGGCGGCTTCCGCGCTCCGGCCTCGAAATCCGGTTTTTCCTGGCTGGACAAGGACACGGTCATTGTCTCGGCTGCCTTCGATGAAGACGACAAGACCCAGTCCGGCTATCCGCGCGTCGTCAAGCTGTGGAAGCGCGGTACCCGGTTGGAGGAGGCGACGCCGATCTTCGAGGCCGAGAAGCAGGATCTCGCGGCCGGCGCGGGGGTCGAGCATGATGGCGACAGGCAGTATTTGTTTCTGGCCCGCACGATCGCCTTCTTCTCCTCGCACAGTTTTCTGCGCCTGCCGTCGGGCGAAAACCGCCGCATCCCGTTGCCCGACGATGTCACCGACACCGCGCTGTTCAAGGGCCGGTTGGTGTTCGGGGTGCGCAGCCCATGGACGGCGCCGGGCGGCACTGAGTGCTTGCCGGACGGCCTCTATTCCTTCGATTTCGAACACTGGATCGACACCGGCGACCTGGGCCCTGTTGAAACCATGCTCGCGCCAGCGCACCGTGTTTCGGTCGCCGGCATTGCCCGCACTCAGGACCGGCTGTTCATCAATCTGATGGACAATGTGCGCGGCAAGGTCGTTGTCGCCGAGCGCAGCGGCGACCGCTGGTCGCTGAAGCCGGTGGCGCTGCCCGATAACGGCAATGTCGGCATCGGGCATGCCGAGCATTTCGGTTCCAGCGTCTCCTTCTCCTTCACCGATTTCCTGACGCCGAGTTCGATCATCTGGTCGGATGATAACGGGGCGACGCTGGCCACCGTGAAATCGCAGCCGGCTCGGTTCGACGCCGCGCCGCTGGTCTCCGAACAGTTCGAGGCGCGCTCGAAGGACGGCACAATGGTCCCGTATTTCGTCGTCAGGCGGCGCGACCAGAAGGGTCCGGTGCCGACGCTGCTCTACGGCTATGGCGGCTTCGAAATACCGCTGCTGCCCGGCTATGCCGGCGTGCGCGGCAGGCTGTGGCTGGAAAAGGGCAACGCCTATGTGCAGGCCTGCATCCGCGGTGGCGGCGAGTTCGGGCCGGCCTGGCATCAGGCCGCGCTGAAGGGCAATCGCCAGACTGCCTTCGACGATTTCGCCGCGGTGGCGCAGGACGTCGTCAGGCGCGGCATAGCCACGGCTGCTTCCCTCGGCATCCAGGGCGGCTCGAATGGCGGCCTGCTTACCGGCGTTTCCCTGACGCAGCATCCCGAACTGTTCGGCGCCGTCATCATCGAGGTGCCGCTGCTCGACATGCTGCGCTACACCGAACTGCCGCCAGGCGCCTCGTGGATCGGCGAATATGGCGATCCGGCAAAACCGGAAGAGGCCAACTGGCTCGCCGCCTATTCGCCGTACCATCATGTCTCGGCCGATGCCGTCTATCCCCCGGTGCTGCTCACGACATCAACCGCCGACGACCGCGTCCATCCCGGCCATGCCCGCAAGATGGCGGCGAAGCTGCAGGAAGCAGGTCACGGCAAGACGTTGTTCTTCGAGGAGACGGAAGGCGGCCATGGCGGGCGCGGCGACCGCCGGCCGCAAGCGGCGCAAACCGCCATGAAATACGTGTTCCTGCAAAGGGTATTGAGCGGCACCGCTTGAATTCCGGGCCTCGGGCGGCATAGACTGCCGCCATGGTCTACATGAGCACATCCGGCGCCTTCGGGGTCGCGGTGACACCGTCGCCGCGCACGCTGCGCGCCGAACTGCTCAGGCTGTGCGCCCGCATCGGCTATTCGCCGCCCGCCGTCCTCTGACGAAGTCGCCCCGGCAGCTTGCCGGTTTGATTCCAGAGGAAAGAGCAAACCTATGACTTACCAGAACTATTCGCTGAAGCAGCTTCAGCAGATTGACGCCGCGCATCATCTGCATCCCTTCACCGACCACAGGGAATTGCGCGAGACCGGCTCGCGCATCATCACCCACGCCAACGGCCCGTTCATCTACGATGCCGACGGCACCGAAATACTCGACGGCATGGCCGGGCTGTGGTGCGTCAATGTCGGCTATGGCCGCGACGAGCTGGCCGACGCCGCTTACGCGCAGATGAAGGAATTGCCCTACTATAATTCCTTCTTCAAATGCTCGACGCCGACGCCCGTGCTGCTGTCGAAGAAGCTGGCCGAGCTGGCGCCCAAGGGCATCAGCCAGGTTTTCTACGGCTCCTCCGGCTCGGAGGCCAACGACACGGCGCTGCGGCTCGTGCGCCACTATTGGGTGCTGGAAGGCAAACCGGAGAAGAACCGCATCATCTCGCGCAAGTCGGCCTATCACGGCTCGACCGTCGCCGGCACGTCGCTCGGCGGCATGGATTTGATGCACAAGCAACTCGGCGGGGCGGTTCCCAACATCGTCCATGTGATGATGCCCTATGCCTATGAGTTGGGGCTGCCCGGCGAAAGCGACCATGATTTCGGCCTGCGCGCCGCCAAGGCGGTCGAGGATGCCATTCTGGAGGCCGGCGCCGACAAGGTCGCGGCCTTCATCGGCGAGCCGGTGATGGGGGCGGGCGGGGTGAAGATACCGCCGATGAGCTACTGGCCGGAAGTGCAGCGAATCTGCCGCAAATACGATGTGCTTTTGATGCTGGACGAGGTCATCACCGGCTATGGCCGCACCGGCGAATGGTTTGCGGCGCAGACCTTCGGCGTCGAAGCCGACACCATCACCACGGCTAAGGCACTGACCTCTGGCTATCAGCCGCTGTCGGCGCTGCTGGTCGGCGACCGTATCGCGGCGACGCTGGTCGAAAAGGGCGGCGAATTCTACCACGGCTATACCTATTCGGGTCACCCGGTGGCCTGCGCGGTGGCGCTGAAGAATCTCGAGATCATGGAGCGAGAAGGCCTGGTCGACAGGGTCAGGAACGACACTGGACCTTACTTCGCCCAGGCGCTGCAGGAGCGCATTGCCGGCCACGAACTGGTAGGCGAGGTGCGATCGATCGGGCTGATGGGCGCGGTCGAGATCGTCAAGGACAAGGCGACCAAGGAGCGCTTCCTGCCGGCGGGCAGTGCCGCCGTCACCGTCCGCGACCACGCCATCGCGCAAGGCCTGATGCTGCGCGCCACCGGCGACACGATGATCCTGTCGCCGCCGCTGATCTGGACCCGCGCGACGATCGACATGGCTTGCGATCGCATCGCCAAAGCGCTGGATCTGGCGCAAGCGGATTTGCGCAAGAAGTAGATGGAACGACAGCCGGGCGCCTTGCAATCAGGGCGCCCGGACTGTGCGCCTGCTTATCGTCAGGGTCGACGGGGTCAGCGCACCGATCGTGCTGGTCAATGAAGACCATCAGGCAATTCCGAACGCTGCAATCGGAATATAATTCAGACCGAGCAGTATAGTACTGCAAGACGCAAAAACCGCGCTCCATGGGAACGCGGCTTTGCCAGATACGCATGGCATTTCGCCAACAATACACTTGCGAAACTTACGGGCTCCGGTACGCGAGACCTGATCCGGAGCGCCGGGCGGATGCGATATGTCCGCCTCGCCATCCGTTATATAGGCACATCGTTACCGCCGGGTTATCGAGAGCTTAAGCAAATCTAAATTTGCAATTTTTCCGCGCAATAAAAATCGAGAAAAGCGCTGCCAAATTCGAAACTTATAGAGAACTGCCGCGAAGGAAATTTATGATGCCGGAAAAATCGTCGCCGCCATTTCCCTGGGCGTTGAACAGCGCATAAAGCTGGGCCGCTACGGCCCCCATCGGCGTCACCGCGCCGGCGCTTTGGGCGGCTTCCTGCGCCAGTTTCAGGTCCTTCAGCATGAGTGCCGCGGCAAAGCCCGGTTTGTAGTCGCGGTTGGCGGGTGAGGCCGGCACGGGACCCGGCACCGGGCAGTAGGTGGTCAGCGACCAGCACTGGCCCGACGAGGTCGAGGCAACGTCGAACAGCGCCTGATGCGAGAGGCCGAGCTTTTCGGCCAGCACGAAAGCCTCGGCAACCCCGATCATCGAAATGCCGAGCATCATGTTGTTGCAGATTTTGGCTGCCTGACCGGCGCCGTCGTCGCCGCAATGGACGATGCGGCCTGCCATCGGCTTCAGGACCGGTTCGGCCTTGGCGAAGGCATCCTTGGCGCCGCCGGCCATGAAGGTCAGTGTTCCCGCAGCAGCACCGCCGGTGCCGCCGGAGACGGGGGCGTCGATCGAATGCAGCCCGTGTTCCCTTGCTACGGCATGCGCCTTGCGGGCCGACTCGACATCGATGGTCGAGGAATCAATGAACAGGGCGCCTGGTTTGGCCTTGGGTGTGATGTCCTCGTAGACCGAGAGCACGTGCTTGCCGGCGGGAAGCATGGTGATCACGACATCAGCGTCTTTCACCGCCGCCACGGCATTCGCCGTGACAATGACGCCATGCTCGTGGGCGACGGTGAGGTTTTCCGGCATCAGGTCAAAGCCGTGCACCGTGTGCCCCGCTTTGACGAGATTGGCAGCCATCGGGTTGCCCATATTGCCGAGACCAATGAAGGCGATGGTGGTCATAGCGGTGCTCCATGATGAGTAGGCAGTAGGCAGTAGGCAGTAGGCAGTAGGCAGTAGGCAGTAGGCAGTAGGC
>NZ_JAMYQZ010000128.1:0-12353 GCF_040321145.1 Mesorhizobium sp. M0514 | reverse complement strand
ACATCGCAGCTGGCCGACTGGCGACATCGAAGGGCCATCGCCTCACAGACGACGACCGCGTGCGAGCCGCAATTATCGAGCGACTAATGTGCGATTTCGAGGCTGACGTGCCGGCAATCTGTGTCGCCCACGGATCTGATCCGATCCGTCTTCGCGATTCGGCTGAGCGCTTGGCGATGCTGGCCAAGGACGGAATAGTGGACTTCGAAAACGGTTTTGTCCGCGTACGGCGGGAGCATCGCTTTGGGATTCGCGCTGTCGCTGCCGCATTCGATGCTTTTAGCGATGGCCTTACGTATCCCGCAGGTGAGGGCAAGCACACAAGACGGAAGCTAACACAGGGAGTATCTTTTGCCGGAGAGAACGAGCTGCCATCGTGCGGTGCCCGGTTAGTAGTGAAGCGCCGTAAAATGTCGACATAGGCGTTGGTGAACTGGACCGAACGACGAGGACAGCCTATCCAGTGTGTTGTCGGCAGTTAGTTCGAAAGTCCTGCTACACCCGATCCGATGCCTCTCAACGCCGAGGCCGCACCTCCGTGCCGAAGCCGGCCTTCCCAATGGTGGGTCGAGCCGTCGCTTACCCCGTGCTTGCCTCACAGATCCGCGACCGAGAACCCAGCCTCATGCTCCCGCCCTGCCGGGCCTAGGTCCATCTAGCATGAAAGGAACACGTCGGAACCTGGGATATCGCTTGCCCGGCCGGGCGGCGATAGCCTTGTCGGGGCAGCGAGGAGCCGTAGCCGATGATGAACGCACAGGAGAAGTCTGGCGTGAATGGGGCGATGATTGTCAAGCTTTGCTCTCGAGTCATTTCGTCAACCATCTTGCGTGACCGATTGGCGACCATCTCCTCGTCCCGACCTTATATTACCCGTCGCCTATCGCCGCCAGCGCGCAGTGACTTGTCAAGGATGGAGGCCCGCAGACCCCATCGCGGGGCGACTTGTCCTTGATGGTAACGAGCACGGCGGCAGGTTTGCCGTGGTCGGGGAGCCCTTCCTTGGGCGGAAGCCGACGACAGTGTTCGAGGGGAACTCGCCATGAGCCGGGTGCGCAGAGATCGTCCGACGCTCTTGTATTTGCTGGATCCCAGCCGGCTCCGCCTCCGACTGCCTCGGTAGCTCGGTATCCTGAGCGCGTCGGCGGCATCATGCCATTATCATCCTACGAATTGCATGCTCCATCGTCCTGGACGAGACCGGTTTGGCTAGCCAAAGGACGAAGGTCTGATTACCAGATGTGATCGGCATGGGGTCGCTTCCACCAACGACGATGATCGGCACCGTCATCAGGGTGGTACGTACGGCTTCGGGCTGTCCTGGCCCGAGGAAAGTCGCTTTATCGAAAATTAGGAGGTCGGCTGCCTTCCCGCTCTCGATCCAGTCGCAAAGACTCTCGAAGGTCGCGAAGCCGACCGGCTTATAACCCAGCGCGGCGATCTTATCCTTGTAGATCTCCAACGCTGCTGGATCGGGGTCAACGACTGCAATGATTTCTCCGTTGCCAAGTGATCCATCGCATGGGCCGAAAGCGCTATCAGCTCTGACCTGCTCCTCAGCGCAGGCCGGTAAGTAGAGATCGAAGCGTGTACCTCGGCCAACAGCCGAGGTGACGTCAAGGCATCCTGCGAGCGCGCTCACATGGCGGTCCACTGCAGCAAGACCCAGTCCGGTCCCGCCGACGCGAGAGCGCGTGGTAAAAAAGGGCTCAAAGATATGCGGAAGCACCGAACTTGCGATTCCTTGGCCATCGTCGCTGATGGAGAGGAGAACGTAATCTCCCGGTTTCAAGGTGCCCTTAGCCACGGGCTTCGTTTGACAGACGTGAGCGCGAGAAACGCTAATCTCGACACGGCCCTCATTCAAGAGAGCCTCCGACGCGTTCTTGCATAGATTCATAAGGATCTGCTGTATCTCGGTCGGGCTGCCCTCGATTACCGTTTGCCACTCGTTGATCTTGAAGTTCAACTGAACATCCACACGAAGTGCAACCCGCAGCAATGGCGCGAGATCCATTACACTCTCCGAGACGTCGAAAGGCATCGTCACGCGCTTCCGATTTCGGCTTAGTGACAAAATTTGGTCAATAATCAGTTTGGCTCGGTTGCTGGCCAAGATAATTTGGCCGATGTGGCCCCGAATTCTCGAGGGGCGACGCACAAGACCTTTAGCCATCTCTGCGTAGCCGACTATTGCTCCTAGAACATTATTGAATTCATGTGTAACGCCGCTTGCGATTGTGCCGACAGCCGTCAGCCTTTCCGCATGCTCCCATCGACTCTCAAAAAGGTTACGTTCCGTGTGTACACGTTGCATTTCAAGATGGTTGCCTAAACGCACAGTAGCGCTCGCCAGAACCAGGAGGTCGTCTGTGGAGGGTGGTGAGCGATCTCCTTCAAAAACAAGGATACAAACCGCAGCCTGCTGATCGGAGGCCCTGCAACCAACAATTTGACAAACACCGGTAGTGCCTACGGCAGTCCGAACCACTTCCGAGGCGGGAACGACGCGAAACACTGGCTGTTCCGGGTGTACAAGTGAGACGACTTCATTGATTAGCGTGGCGTTCCAGACGCGCATGCGCTTGTTCGCGACAAAGTACTCGGTATTCCTGCTGATACTCGGATCCACCAGAGCAAGCGCGCATTGATCCGCATTGAAAACGCATTGAATGAGTCTAAGCGCTGCTTCGGTGGAGAAGCGCCGCGAAGCCTTCGTTGCTTGACTGTCGATGAAACAAGCTTCGATCTCACTCATCGCCGCTTCAAGCTCTAACCGCCTTTCCAACCGGTTCGTCCGCACATGCAGCGTGGAGGCTCGAATGGTCGCAAACAAGCAGAGGCATATGGACACCAAGCCAAAGAAAAGTCGTGTACGCTGCGCTTGCGCGCTGGCGAAGCTGTAGGCTTTCAGATGTTCTCGCTCCAATTCGGCAGCCTTGGCGAACGTGTCGAAGGATGGGATCCGATTGACAGCGCGGTCCAACCTCAACATTGAGGACAGGATAGCGCGGCCCTCGCGGGCAACATCCTCCGTGACTTGGTCCTGGCTAGGAGGAAGTCGGCGGAGAGACTGATCGATTTGTAATGCGAGGCTGAATCCCGGTCTGGCCGAAAATTGAAGGATCAGATTGGAAAATTCAGGCCTGTTCGACACTCCCCCCCGAAGGCGATTAGCCGAGCGAGCAAAGCGTACGAGAGAGCTTTGCAGAAGCTCATTTTGCGCGGCCGAGGCCGAGATGGCAGCTTCTGTGTTTTCGAGGGACTTTTTGAGCTGTGCAACCAACCTGGAGTGCACCCCGGAGCTCTCATTGGGCGAAATCTCAACAAGGCGTTGGTAGTTTTGAAGGTTCCTTTTTAATGCTTGCCCGGTAGAAGCAACGGAACGGAAGTCCAATACCATGTCGGCGCGGGCGACGTCTCGCTGGAGCAATGCGTAGTTGATCTGAATCGTCCGCAGTTCGCTTAGGACCGCCTCGTTGATCTGGGGGTCTTGCCACTGTATCGCGACCAAGAGCGCAACCGAGGCCACTAGGGCCATTACAGAAGCTTTGTCGGTACTGAGCCATTTTTCCCAAACGAACGGCGTTTGATCCGCGGTGCGTGCCTTGCGAAGGTCCGATTTGAATTCTAGCTCCCCATCGCGTCGGTGTGCGGCCGGATGCTGCTGGAACAGGAAAGCCAAGTGTACCTCTCCCCTCAAATAGGCGGTGTAGATACCGTTGCACTCTGCCCCCATGGCCCGCTGACCTTCCATTGATTCGCGGGCGTTTCGACCTCGACGGCGAGGCGGCAGCACAAGGCGGGCAACTGATCGCAGTTTTCGGAACTGGTCTTCCGAGAGATCATCGAAGGGGCATACAAGCGCACGCCTGCAGCAGCCGAGGATGATACCGGTCGGTCAAACGCAAGTGGCGAGGGCCGGATCTGCTGTTGGCTGGCAGCTAACACTGGCGGGGCGGCGACCTCAACTCCGGCGTCCCTAGGGCCGGCTGCTGCGAAAGCGTCCGACACGCTTCCCTTGGGGTCATCCCGTCCAGCGGGCATCCTTGGATCGCGGAAAAAAGACGAGGCGGCTTGATGATCCTGCCCTCGCTGAAGCACCTCGCGAAACCCCTGTTCCAGTCGCAGAAGCTCCTCTGGACCGGTAGGCGGCTCGTCAGCTCGACCATCGAATAGCGGCCGGAGCGCCTCGGACACGTGCTGCTCAAAGCCCACTCGCCGGGCCTGGACCGCTTGCCCGTCTTCCAAGCCGGCGTCCTGCACCTGCGACAAAGCTGTTACACGGGATGGATTACTATTTCGCGGGTTCATACTAGCCTCACATCAAACTGTATCGTCAAAGTCCTGCGCCAATTCACGCAGCGGCTCATCGAGTTGATTCTGTGGAGAGCCCCCCGTCTGCTTTCGTCAAGGGCGTCGGCTCCGGGAGGGCGCCTGTCTGGCTTTCAAAGATGCGTTTCAGAATGCGATCCGAAAAATATCGCACCTTCCTCAATTTTAATGGTGGCAGACCTTGATGAGATTACTCGTCATTGAGCAGCCGCAACGCCTGGCTGTAGGAAATCGATTGGGCTTGAAATGTGAATCCACCGATAGCTTTGGAAATGTAGTTCGGAGTCTCGTCATCTACCTCGATGTTCCTAGAAGCGCGCCGGCAGCCCGGGCGGGGGGCTTGGGGTTAGACTGCCGGCGCACGCCACTCAGAAAGAGCGGCCTCTTTTCGCGGTTCGGACACCCATAGTCAACCCGGCAACGTCTGGATGCCCGCTGTGCTTTTTGCAGAGCGGCGATGCCGGGCATATCGGCCGATCCTGTCTAGGATGGTGTGGCCACTCTCGTCGGCCGAGTTGATGCTCCAGCCAGTATCGCCTTGCCGACCAGCATGAGTTCGCCGTTAGCAATCCATCGTTGCGAGCCGAGACCGAGGTAAAAAGCGCGTGTTATCGACTATGTAGCTGACGCTCCCGCTGACGCCTTCTAGTGCGCACGCTATGCCCCGTTCGCACCCTCTTGTGAATAGTACTGCGCCATGCACCTGAAACCGCCTCCTGGGGCCAGGCTTGCTGATTCAACACGATTGATCCGACGCAAGGGAAGCGGTTTCGAGGTGCCGCAACGCGTACATGATGATGGCCGCCGCGGGGGCCTCGCGGACTTCGAGAACCTTTTCACCGGTTGAGATGTGTTCGAGCTGGGTTGCTGACATACTGGCTCTTGCGGCTGCTGATCGACTTCAGTGCTCGTCGCGATGCCGCAAGCGATTTTTTGCGGCAAATGACCTTTCCGAAAAGTTTGCGACGAACCCGCCGACGCCGCTCTCATCGAAGCGGATGAGGCTCAGCGGCCTCCCCTGTCCGACAATTTGCGTCGGTTTGGCGATTTGACCCCAGCCATGGAGCTCAACGCCCCGCGTCGGAGCGCTCCCTGCTTCTGAAGGAAGCCATTAGGTCCGCTCGGGCTTGATCGGAGGCTTGGCTGATGGACGTTGTGGTTGCTTCGCTCAGTTGCCGCCCCATGGCGCGGCTTTGCGGATTATCAGTCCTCTGCCTCTTCGCCGGTCTCAACAGCGCTGTGTAATGTTCATTGTTTATGATGACGCCCCCGCTGTTCACGAGGTTGCTCCTGTCAAGTGTACTCGTCAGTCCGTCCTGGGCCTCGCGCTTCTTGCCCAAGTGCCGTTCAAACGGCGCTGGCGCGACTTGAGAGATGGGTCCCTGCTCTCCTGCGTGGCCATGAGCTTGTGCCGCGGTCTGCGCAGCGGCGTCCCCAATGGCACGAGCCTCCATGCCGACTGCGTCTTCCCGACGAGCAGCAAGGGCAATTTTGCGCCCGGGTGCGAACTTCCGGAGATGAGCTAGTGCACTGATCCCAGCGGAGTTCATATAGCGCTTGGCATCTTCATCCAGCGACCCCTCGTGAAGCCGATCCGCAATCCGCGGCTTTTTGTTTTCAACCAGGCATTGACTGAAACGTCTAAGAGCAGACCCATAGACCTGAATGGTACCGGGATTCGGCCCGGTCGCAGGCGCTCCCTTGTACTCTTTGATGTGAGCCGCTGTGTACTCTCTGATGAGCGCGGCGTCGGCAGGGTCGGGATTCAGGACAGCGCGGCCCAGCACTGGCGCTCCGCCCGCCCACGTCTTGAGACGACCTAGTGACCCAGCCACGTCCGAGGAGCCACTCTTGCGCTGGTACTCCTTGAGATCCGGATCCAGCGACGAATCGTTAAGCCGAGCGGCAAATCCCGGCTTGTTGTTTTTAAAGAGCCAATGACCAAAGCCGAGAAGAGAATCTACATGGCGCTTGACCGTGCTCTCCTGGACCTTACCGGCATAGAGTGCTGACCTCAGCCCTTCGACAACGGTCGCATCGTTGGAATAAAGAGGACGCTGGTCGTGACCGGAGACCACTATTGGAGGATCTGGCTGCACCGCCGCCGGCACAGAACGAGCATGGTCATGCAACTCGAACGGTGCGGGGGGATTCAGATCAACCACTGACGAATCCGGCGCATGATGATGGCGCGCCGTTGAGTGACCCGGCTGCAGCACCGAGGCACCCAGCATCGACCCACTGCCTCCGGTTTGCGGTGCCAGGTGCTCGCCACTGCCTCCGGCGTACGGCGCCGCGGCGTGTTCTTGTCCGCTCCCTTGCATCATGGGCTGCGCCTCCCATGGCAATGCACCCACTTGATGGGTGGGGGCCTGCATCAGCACGCGAGCGCCTGAATTGCCGGTCTCGCTCAGCTGCGGCTCAGTGGCAACGTCCTGCAGACGACTGTTCAGGGTCCTTTGCCTCTTCGCTGGTCTCAACTCCGCTGTATCATGCTCACGGTTGATGAGGACCTCCTCGCTTGGTAGCTGGTTGCTCCTGTCCTGTGCAGCGATCCGCTCGTCCAGCGCGCGCTGGTCGCCGTCGCGCCAGCTCAGGGGACGAAAGGACCCTGCGGGATCCGAGGCTTGGTGATGGTGCCCAGGCACGAAAGACGATGCCACAACAGCGTCGTCTTCATTAGCTTCCCCAAGGGGGAGATTCTCCGGCCAACTGAATGTCTCCTGCGGCCCGCTGCGCTGCGCAGCGGCGTCCCCCGTCCCAACGGGGCTTTCCTTAACCGCGTCTCGGGCGTGTCGGTCCATGAGTTCAAAGTTCGTGAGATAATTTGCCGTTCCAGATGTATCGTCACCCATGAGTCGGGCTTGTAGTGCCTGCCGATTGACGACGAGGTTGTTGAGGTTCAGGTCATCTGGCTGCCATCTTTGCAATCGCCCAACCAGCGCCCGCGTGCCGTCCACCACGTAGACTCCGCAATCCCACCTGTTGCTCTGCTGGGCCATGCGGGGTGAGTCCAGGCGGGCGCCCAGCCTTTTTGCGAACTCTTTTGCAAGCTCTTTATTGTATTCCCCGGCGGAGTCATAATGATGGGCAACCGGCCGTGCCCGGTCGCGGCGATCAACGAATAGCAGCGACCAATGGGTGCCGCGCTCCTCACGAGTCGTACCGGCATCGCTCACTGGCACAAACAGGAAGTCGGCTGTGTCGTTACCGTTCTGATTATGGACGATGCGCTGGAATGCGCTTAGCCTGTCGCTCTCGGAGCCGAAGCGCAGATGAGAATGGGCTACGAGGGGATCCACGAACCGCGTCCGGGCGGCGAGTTCTGGATTGTTCCCCTGCAACTCCTGCTCCAGGAGCTGGTAATCCCTCTGGATATGTTGGTCGCCTAGCAATTGCAATGCGCCGAGCACCCGCCCGTCTTCATTAGCTTTCCCAGGGAGCTTCTCTGGCCGACCCAATGCCTTCTGCGGCCCGCTATGCTGCGCAGCGGCGTCCCCAATGGCACGAGCCTCCATGCCGACTGCGTCTTCCGGACGAGCAGCAAGGGCAATTTCGCGCCTGAGTTCGGACTTCCGGAGATGAGCTAGTGCACTGATCCCACCGGTGTTCATATAGCGCTTGGCATCTTCATCCAGCGACCCCTCGTGAAGCCGATCCGCAATCCCCGGCTTGTTGTTTTCAACCAGGTATTGACTAAAACGTCTAAGAGCAGATCCATAGGTCTGAATGGTAGCGGGATTCGGCTCGGTCGCAGACGCTGCCTTGTACTCTTTGATGAGAGCCGCTGTGTATTTTCTGATGAGCGCGGCGTCGGCAGGGTCGGGAGTCAGGACAGCGCGGCCCAGCACTGGCGCTCCGCCCGCCCACGTCTTGAGACGACCCACTGCTCTAGCCACGTCCGAGGGGCCACGCCTGCTCTCGTACTCCGAGGGGCCGACCCTGCTCTCGTACTCCTTGAGATCCTGATCCAGCGCGTCAAGCCGAGCAGCAAATCCCGGCCTGTTATTATCAAAGAGCCAACGACCGAAGCCGAGAAGAGAATTTACATGGCGCTTGACCGAGCGCTCCCCGACCTTACCGGCATAGAGTGCTGACCTCAGCCCTTCGACAACAGTCGCATCGTTGGAATAAAGAGGACGCTTGTCGTGACCGGAGACCACTATTGAAGGATCTGGCTGCATCGCCGCCGGCACAGAACGAGCAGGGTCACGCAACTCGGACGGTGCGGGGGGATTCAGATCAACCACTGACGAATCCGGCGCATGATGATGGCGCGCCGTTGAGTGACCCGGCTGCAGCACCGAGGCACCCAGCATCGATCCACTGCCTCCGGCGTAGGGCGCCGCGGCGTGTTCTTGTCCGCTCCCTTGCATCATGGGCTGCGCTACCCATGGGGCCGCGGCTTCGATGAGGCTCAGGTCTCCCTGAGACGGATGAGGATGGAACGGGTCTGGCAGAGCCGGAACGCCGGGGGCCGGAATTTGGGCAGCGGCTCGGCGCGCCTCGCCCAAGCGCTGCTCAAAGCCCGCTTGCCCGGCCTGTGCCGCTTGCTCTTGAGATGCCGGGGGCTGCACCTGCCGCCAAGCTGTTACATTGGATAGGTCAAATTTGTGCCGGTTCACGCTAGCCTCACGTCCACAGATCAGCTGAGCAACCTACTCGGGCATACTTACGAGAAGCTGACGAGGTCCGCGGTCCCGAAGCGGGTAGGCCTAATTTTCTGCGCGCCGATTGCGCTGGCGCGACGTAGCCCGGCCTTTTGCCAGCTCGGCAGCTACGGCTCGCAAAGAGCGTCGTAAGGCTTGCGGAGCCGCCCCTCAGCTCCCGTCGAGGAGCAATCCACAATTCACATATTGGAGATGGCTCGCTGGTTTACCGGTGTCGCTTTTACTTCCCGATTTCAAACAGGGAAAAGTTAGGTGTTGTTTAGGTTTTAGCGCTACGACAGCCCCGATTTTCCGCTAACGATTTCATTGGTCATTTGCCGAACCGATTACACAACCGAAAAGCAACTCCTTCCCCATCTCTCTCCGATGAAGCATGGTCCGCGGCACGTCGTGTAGCCCGCGAGCTGGATAAGATCCTCGATGGTGCGGGGCCCCGTCAGGCGCCGATCGAGCGGGCCGCCGCGGAGCTGCGCCCGCCAGATCTACAATCTGCTGGCGCGCTACCGCATCGACCGGACCGTGACGTCGCTGCTGCGCGACGGGGAGGGGACTCGGAAAAAGCGCCTTGACCAGGGTATCGAGGAGATCATCGTGAAGACGCAGTGGCTCGTGCTGGAGGCTCCGCCGCTCGCTCCCGTCGTGGCCGAGGTCCGGGCTCGCTGCGAGGAGGCCGGCCTGGCCACTCCATCCTATCTCACCGTCGCGCGTCGCATACCCTCGCTGTTCAGCCCCGAGTAGATCGCGAGGAAAAGATCAGCGAACCCGAAGCATCCTTCAACGGCTCAAGGCGCGGCCGGGTTACATCCATGCCACGCACCCGCTGGATGTCTGCCAGATCGATCACACACCCACCGACATCAACTTCGTTGAGGTCGTCGACGGTGGTGGAACCTTCATCGGCCGCGCATATCTTACGATCGTTAGCGACGTGGCCACGCGCTGCATTCTCGGTTTCTGCCTCACCCTTGAGAAGCCATCGGCGCTGTCGGTCGCGCTCTGCCTCGCGCAGGCCATGTGTCCAAAGGAGGCATGGTTGGCCACGCATCCTGGTCGACGGCGCGCCACAACCAAAGCTTTTGCCGGGCGATGGTGACGACCACCTCGTTCAGGTACCAGACATCATTCCGGCACGGCGGCTTGCGGCGCAAGCAGCGAGCGCAGTCCGGCCCCCAACGGCGACTTGTCTCATACGAAACCGCGATGCCGCGTTCCAGCAGCATTTCCTCAACCAGGCGCAGGCTCAGCGGAAACCGGAAATAAAGCCAGACCGCGTGGGCGATAATAGGCGGCGGAAATCGGGGGGCGTGTAGCTGACGGCGGGCGTATTCATGCCCCCCGGCGTCCATGTCGCAAATCTTGACGATTGCTTTGTGTGTCAAGCCGCCGCAGGTCCCAACGCGTTCATATGCAGACATTGTGAAAATCGCCCTATTCCGCCTTTTTTTACCGCCCCTTAAGTCCCCCGCTCGCATGCTTGTCGATGCCATTGAACTCATAGCCATCGGGCAAGGATTTTGGAAAATATGTTTCCGCTCGCAGCAGAAAACGTGAGAGTCGCTGTAGGCCTAACGTTAAGGGGAGAGAGCGGTTTGAATTGGACGAAATGTGTACCGGAGTACCGAGTCATGAAGCCCCGAGGTAGTCTGGTCCGACTGAAGCAATTTCAGGTGAATGAGAAGCGGCGACAGTTGCACCAGCTAGACATGATGATTGCCGATTTCGAACGCATGGCGCGAGAACTGGACTTCCAGATAAACGCCGAGGAAACGAAGGCCGGCATCTCCGATGTCAATCATTTCGCTTATCCGACGTTCGCCAAGGCCGCTCGCCTACGTCGTGACAACGTCAAGAATTCGCAATCGGACCTTCTGCGGCAGAGAACCGCAGCCGAGCCATGCCTCGCCGAGGCTGAAGCAGAGCTCTCCAAGGCGCAAATGCTAGAATCGCGCAGCGGCAGAGGCCACGACCTCGAACCCGGCAACCGAAGCGCCATGATCGGCTGAGCCGGACGGCTTCAGCGCGCCTCAATTCGCGACACCGACTGGCCGTTGGCGCGCGAGAGGCGTGCGGGCAGTGTAAAGATATCAGCGGTTAATGCAGCGATAGCTGGCCGGGACGGCTGTCATGCTGCGGCGACATACGCGATTTTGTTCCAGATTTGCATAGCGGCGTTACGCAGGTATTGGGAGAAAGTGGAACTGGTTGGCAATCGGATCATCGGTGGAGACGAACCGCTGCCGGCGGATCGGCGCCTGGCGGCAACGCCTGGCGCTTTCGGCGGCGGCGGTAACGGCAAAGCAGGCTGGCCGCGTCGAGGATGAAGCGCCTGCGCGATGCCGTTCTGCTCACGGCCGGGAGACGGGGTCGGCCCCGCCGGCCGGATGCTGCTCGCTTGGCGCGGCACCGTAAAGTCAACCGACAGCTTATGAAGATGTGCGTACACTGGGCCATGTCAGAAGTTGCTCGTGGTCCGCTCTATGGTCGCCACGGCTTTCCCCCGAGATCATTGCGCACGCGGTATGGCTCTACTTTCGCTTTCCGCTCAGCCTGCGCATGGTTGAGGGCATGCTGGCGGCCCGCGGCATCATCGTCACGCATCAGACCGTTCGAAGCTGCGCGGAGAAATTCGGACGGAATTTCGCCCGAGAGATCAAGCGACGGTCAGCCGGCTGCATGGGCGACAAATGGCATCTCGACGAATGTGTCGTGGCTATCAGTGGCAAGAAGCAGTGGCTCTGGCGTGCCGTCGATCAGGACGGCTTCGTCCTCGAAGTGCTGGTACAAAGCCGCCGAAATGCCAAGGCGGCAAAGCGTCTGATGCACAGGTTGAAGGCTCAAGGGCAGACACCACGGATCATGATCACCGACAAGCTCCGATCCTATGATGCCGCCATGCGCGACCTCATGCCCGGCGTCGAACACCGGTCGCACACAGGCCTGAATAATCGAGCGGAAAATTCGCACCAGCCCACCCGACGACGCGAAAGGATCATGAAACGCTTCAAGTCGGCACGCCAGCTTCAGCGGTTCGTTTCCATCCATGATCCGATTGCCGACCTGCTCCACTTTCCCTGCAATGCGCTGTCATCGGCTCAACATCGAGACCTGCGTAACGCCGCCATGCATTGTGTCGCTACAGCGTCACAGCCGTCCCGGCCAGCTATCGCTGCATCAAGCCGATGAAACTTACAGTGCCGGGCGCGCTGCTACCTGATTTTCCTTACCGCTCAATCAATCTGACAGCACCGATTCTTCTCAACCGCGGCATGCCCTAAATCGCCACCTGCGTGCCGATCTCGACCACACGTCCGGTCGGGATCTGGAAATACTCCGTCGCATCGGCCGCCG